>CAYSZN010000460.1:0-3689 GCA_964435425.1 uncultured Akkermansia sp.
ACGAGCGTGTAGTTGCCGCCCGAGATGTTCGTCGAAGTGTGGAGGCTGTCGTTCGGTGCCTGCTCGATGAGGTAGAGCTTTGGGCTCTGTCCGAAGGATGCGGTTTCAAAGGCCGATCCGTTGGGATTGGGAAAATTGATCAGATTCCCTTGCTTCACGAAGGTCATCTTGTTCGGATCGAGTTCGTAGTTGTTGATGAAGTTCATCAGACGGAACCGGTCCGTTCCCGGGTTGTGGCCGAAGAACCAGCCATTGTCGCCGCTGCCCGATCCGTCGATCCCCGTCAGCACTGGCCCCACCGGCGTAGCGGCGGCCGTGGTGGGATTGATGACAAACAGGCGGCTGTAGACACCGTCGATTCCCAAAGCCCACAGCGTTCCGGCGCCGGGGTTCTTGGGGGAGAGGGTCTGCACCGTGGTACGGACGTCCATGCCCACGAGATTGAAGGCACCGAGACCGGTGATCGCCACCGGTGCCGGCGCAGTGCCAGGACTGGCCGAGTCGAAGGTGACGAGCCGGTTGTCCTGAGTGAGCAGGTGGACCGTGACCGCGTGCGCGGCAGGAGCAAGGACCGAGGCGGCGAAGAGAACGACAGGAAGGAGGAGGAATCGTTTCATGAAAGGGATCATGCCAGAATCCAGCCTCCGGTTTCAAGACCAAAGGCTGCAATTTTTCGTTGACAAGGAGGGGGACTTTGCCATTCCCGTTTAGTTGACGAGGACTTCCAAAGTCCCCCTCCGTGGCCCGTTGCTACCTCACACTCCGAGCGTCAGCCCCTCCGCCTCGGCCAGCTTCCGCTGGTTAGTGTCGAAGCTGAGGAATTCGGATGCCCCGAGGTGCAGCGCCGTGGCCACATGGAGCAAATCGACGAGGCGGTGCCCTCCGCTCTCGGTGTGGCGTTCGCTCAGAAGTTCGGCCCGCCGATGCACGTCCGGCCAATCCACGGGCACGGTCACGAGCACGCCGGACTTCAGGTCGGACTCGAAGTCGCGGAGCATCGCCTCCGCCTCGGCTCTGCCGAAGCCCTTGGTCCGGTCCTTCGCATGCAGCCTCACCTGAAGACGCAGCGATTGGCGGAATTCAAGAAGGAGCAGGCCGGAGACGGTGATGGGGCCGGTGCGCCGGGCCATCCAGGCGATGGCCTTCGGGGAGTGAACCTGCTGCCGGTAGAGGGAACAAAGGAAGGAAGTGTCCGGGAACACGGTCATCCCTCTTCGCCCTCCAGCTCCGCCTCGCGCATCTCGCGGACTTCCTCCTCGCTGAAAACCCGGTCGCCCCAGATCGCCTTCAGCCTCGCCTTAAAATCGGGGTTGCGGATCGCGCCGCTCTCCGGACTCTCCCGGTAGGGCGCGAGAACGGCCACGGGCTGGCCGCGCTTCTCGATGCGCACCTCCTCGCCCTCGCGAAGCCATCCTTCGATCCGGGAGAAATCGTTTCGCAGGTCCCTGACAGTCGCGGTCTTCATGTGGACATTTTCTGTCCACATGGTGGGGTTGTCAATGGGCGCGAGCTACCCCTTGTCAAAACCACTTCCCCGAGTCCCTTCGCCTTGCTATGCTGCTGGCGATGAGGCCATCCGCAACCCTGCTCGCTGTCATCCTTGCCACCGCCCCATGCCCGGCAGCTCCTCCGGTCAGCCGCATCCCGGACCGGCAAGCTCCGCTCAAGCGGGTCATTCCGCCAGCGGCGGAGGAGCTGGTTCCGCCCGGAAGCGAAACATTCCTCGTCTTCACCCGCGAGAAGATCGGCGAAAAAGACGATTGGGATTTCCTCGCTTGCGCTTGGGAATTCGTCCCGTCCCGACCGGAAGCGGGCCTCGTCAAGCGGGTCGAATTCGCCCGCTCCTCGTGGACGGCCACTTTGGCGGTAGATGCAGACATGGGGATCGACGGTCCAGCCCGGAATCTGGTCCTGCTGCAAGTCGATGACTCGACCCGTTCCCCTCGCTTCCGCTGGAATCTATACTGCATCGACTTCCGCACCTAGGAGGTCGAGTTTCTCGGTGAATCGCCGTTTTCCTCAGTGGCAGGTGGAAACGACAAGACGCTGCTGGTGGCGAGCGAGGATGGCATCCGGCCATTCGACGCCGGAACGATCTCTGTCGCCGCCGAGCCGCCTTTCCGTATTCTCGAGGAGGATTGGGAAACGGGTCTGTGGCTCGTCTACTGGAAAGACGGACCGAAGGCAGGCGTATGGAGCTACCGTCCGTCGAGCCTTGAGGCGGTTTCGAAGCTGCCTTGGCCTTTGGAGCTGTGGAAAAACGATCAATATGAACTCTACGCCGTAGCACGGAGCGACGGGGGAGCTTGGTCGATGGTGACCGTGGAGCGCGAACCAATGGACCCTGTTCCGTCCGCCGAACCGGGGCTTGCGGAGGCTTCTTCGTTTCCCCCGACTCCTCCGACCCCGGATCATTTTCACGCCATCAGAACCCTCCAAGGAACCCTTTGGCTTGGCGAAGCGGGAAGGGACGGGCCGAAGGCTTGGCCGGTAGAACTCCGCGCGAGGCCAGGATCGGGGGTAGCGTGGCTTCCATACGGGATCGCCCTCCGGTTCGACGGAGGAGATCTCCACTTCCAAGCCACCGCCGAAAATCTGGCTGGCGGGGAGATCGTCCACCAATGGACCGTCCCCGCCGGGAGCGACGGAATCCACCGGATCGTCGCGGATGCCTTGCGACAGTGGCCGTCCAGAGACAGCCGCTTCGTATCCCCGAAGCCTACTCGCCTACTCGCCTACTCGCGAAGACGCGGAAACCAACGACAAGGGGCTGCTCGCCGCCTACTTCCTCCAATCGAAAGGCCTCGTCAAGGAGCTGCCCGGCTATGCCTACCACCGAGTCCGTTTCTCTGAGGACGGACGCCGCTTCCTTTGGAAAACCCAACCGGATCGGAACCCGAACCCCAACCTGCCGTCACCTACCGTGCTCCTCTACGGCGATCTGGACCAGGACACCGTCGTCGAGATTCCCTGCCCGCCGGAACTCGTCCGGGACAATGCCCTCGATATCGTCTGCGTGCGGGCGGGGACTGGGTAGTAATGTAAAAGGAGGGGGACTTTTCAAGTCCCCTTCAACTCACGAGACTGAGCCAGTCTCGTTCCTTGAGCCCGGCCATTGGCAGCGCGAAGCGCCCAAGGAGGGAGGCTTGCCAAGCCTCCTTCAACTTATGCGGGACTTGGAAAGTCCCGCTCCTTGGGGCAGCGCCTCCGTCCTTCCGGAATCTTCCTACCACTAATTTTCCTACCCAATATTGATCTGCCCGAGGCTCCGAAGGAAGGGGTAGGAAAATTAGTGGTAGGAAAATTTTGTTCCTGATGTCTGCCCCATCACACCATCCGCCGCAAATACCGCCCCGTCAGCGATCCCTTCGCCTTCGCCACCTGCTCCGGCGTTCCCTCCGCGACGATCCGCCCGCCCGCCCCGCCTCCGCCGGGTCCGAGGTCGATGACCCAGTCGGCGCACTTGATTACGTCGAGGTTATGCTCGATCACGATCAGCGTGTTGCCTTGATCCCTCAGTCGGTAGAAGACCTCCAGCAAGGTCGCGATGTCGGCGAAGTGCAGTCCCGTGGTCGGTTCGTCGAGGAGATAGACGGTCTTTCCGGTCGCGCTTTTGCCCAGTTCGCCTGCGAGTTTGATGCGCTGCGCCTCGCCGCCGGAGAGGGTCGTGGCGGACTGCCCGAGGGCGA
>CAYSZN010000461.1:0-3682 GCA_964435425.1 uncultured Akkermansia sp.
GGACTTCGCCTTGGCGGCGGTCTTTGCGTTGGCCTTGGCCTTCACGTTCCGGTCCTCCTTGGTTTCCGAGACCCGCGACTTCACCTCGAAGAGGAAGGGAAGGCCCTCCATCGGGTATTCCTCGCGGATCCGGTTCTCCAGAAAGCGCTCGTAGGTGCGCGTGAGCAGCTCGGCGTGGTTGACGAAGAGGAGATACTCGGGCACCGGAATCCGCTTCGGCTCGTCCTCGCGGCGCTGGGTCGCGTAGAGCAGCTTGAGCCGCTTGCCCTGCCGCACCGGGGGCGGGTTGCGCTCGATCGCGCTTTGGAGGAGCCGGTTGAGGGCGCCCGTGGGCACGGGTTCGGCGGAGGAGGCGACGACACGCTCGAGGGCTTCGAAGATCTTGCCGAGATGGTCCCGCTGCTTCGCCGAGATGGCGACTTTCGGCGCGTAGGGAAGGAAGAAGAGGTCGTCGCCGAGCTCCTCGCGGAACTGGTCGATGCGGTCGCGGTACTTGGCGTCGGGATGGTAGAGATCGAACTTGTTCAGCACGACGAGACAGGGCTTGCTCTCCTCGATGACCATCTTGGCGATGCGGCGGTCCTGCGAGGTGACGCCGGAGGAGGCGTCGATGACGAGCAGGCAGATGTCGGCGCGGCGGATCGAACGCTCCGAGCGCATTACGGAGAAGACCTCGACGGAGGTGTCGCGCCGGGTCCGCTTGCGGATGCCGGCGGTGTCGATGAGAAGGTAGGGCCTGCCGTCGCGCTCGTAGGGCACGTCGACGGCGTCGCGGGTCGTCCCGGCGACGTCGGAGACGATCGCTCGCTGGTCGTTGAGCAGGGCGTTGACGAGGGAGGATTTGCCCACGTTGGGGCGTCCCACGATGGCGATCTTCACCGGGTCGGGGGTGTCGTCCTCCCCGGACGGAGCGGCGCCGAAGCCGAGCGCGGCGAGGCGCTCCCGGATGCTGTCCTCGAGCTCGCCGAAATTCCGCCCGTGGGCGGCGGAGAGGTCGATCTGCTCCTCGAAGCCGAGCTCGGCGAACTCGAGGGTGAGGGGATCGGTCTTCGGCGTGTCGACCTTGTTCACGAGCAGCAGCACGGGGGCTCCGCTGGCGCGGAGATGGGCGGCGATGTCGCGGTCCACGGGATGCAGCCCCTCGCGGGCGTCGGCGACGAAGAGGATCAGGTCGGCCGCCGCGATGGCGATGTCGGCCTCGGTCCGGACCTGGTCGGCGAAGCCGTCGTCGAGGACGGCCCCGATGCCGCCCGTGTCGCAGAGCTCGTAGGGGATGCTGGTGCGGGTCACCTCCGTGGCGATGCGGTCGCGCGTCACGCCGGGCTGGTCGTGGACGATGGAGATGCGGCGTCCGGCGAGACGGTTGAAGATGGCCGACTTGCCGACGTTGGGGCGGCCGACGATGGCGAGGCGGGGGAGTCGGGGGCGTGGCATCACGGGGTCTCTGGATCGGGGTGGGTGTGGCCCGCTTCGCGCAACTGGTGGATTCCCTCGCGGATGTAGAGGAAGCCCGAGACCACCGTGAAGGCGGCGGCCAGCCCGATGAGGAGGTCGAGCGCGAGGGGGCGGGTGTGGACGCTCCAAAAGTCCACCAAAACCCAGCAGACGCAACTCAACTGGAGAAAGGTGCAGATTTTGCTCGCGACGATGGGCTTCATCCTCACCTCTCCGGCGATGTGGCGGATCACGAGCACGCCGGAGACGATGACGAGGTCGCGGGCGATCACGAGCACGGCGAACCAGATCGGCAGTCCGGCATGCCAGTTCGTGACGCTCAGGGCCACGACGCCGGAGAGAAGGAGGAGCTTGTCCGCCACGGGATCGAGCGCCCGCCCCAGGGCGGTGCTCTGGTTGTAGTTCCGCGCGATGTAGCCGTCGACGGCGTCGCTCAGCGAGGCGAGGGCGTAGACGGCGAGGGCGAGGATGCGGTAGATCACCTTCTCCTCGCCCCGTTCGATGCTCTCGCTGTAGTAGGCGGCGAAGACGACGAACACCGGAATCATCAGGAACCGGGCCACCGTGATCTTGTTGGCAAGGGTCATGGGGTTCCAGCTTACACGGCATTTCCGGGAAGGACAGGGGAATCGGCGCGGTGGTTCCGGCAACCGGGTCGAGGGAGGATTCGACATTTCCCCGACGCCGTTTAGAGTCCCCGTGCGAGAGGCGGAGATCCGCCGAAAGACGCATGGAAAGTGCCGCTGCCCCCATCAACGAAGCCCTTGCCGAGGCTCTCCAGACGAGACGTCCGCGCTTTTTCCGCGCCAGCCGTGGCGCGGCCAAGGGAAAGACCGGCCCGGAGGACACCGCCCGCTTCGCCGACCATCTCATGGTCCTGCAGGAATGCGCCCTCCTCGTCGGCGAAAAGCTCGAGATGAGGGCGGTCTCCTACGCCGCCCTCCACGAAGAGGACGAGACCGCCGGCTTCTGCTTCGATCCGGATTCGAACCCGCAGAATCCCGATGTGGCCGGCGCGATCGTGAACCGCCGCATGCCCATGCGCGAATTCATCCAGTCCATGCGCGATTCCATCCGGTCATGACGCCCGAAACCTTTGCCGCCGCCCTCGGGGCGCTCCGACACGCAGGCTCGGTCTACGGGCTCGTTCTCACGCGCCGTGCCGAGGTCCTCTACCACGACGCGCCCTGCGGAGAGGCGAAGGCAAGGGAGCTGGCCGCCACTCTCGACGACATCGCCTACTACTTCGAGCAGGAGCGGCGGGCGCCGGACCAGCTCGTCTTCGGATACGACGGAGGGAACCTCCTGATTCTCCTCCTCGGCGAGTTCCGCATGGTCGTCTTCCATCGCGAGGGCGACGAGGTCGACTTCGTGGCCAGGGCGGGCCGGGCCTTCCTCAAGGACCATGCCATGGACCTGCTCGTCCACGAGTTCGCGCCGTGAGGGGATCAAGGAAAGGGGGCTTGCCGGAGCCCCCTCGGCGAGACGGGACTTGGCAAGTCACGCTCCTTGCTTGAAACAAAAAAGTTGAAACAAAAAAGGCCGCCGTTTCCGGCAGCCTTCTCCATGGTCCTGAAATCCCGGGGAGCGTTGCTCAGGCCTCTTCGCTCGCGGCGGCGGCAGCCGGAGCACCGGTGTTGCGGAGGGTGAAGCGGACCTTGTTCTTGTTGCGCTTGGCGTTGGCGCGAGCCTTGCGCTTGGTCTTCTGGGCCGGGGTTTCGAAGGAGCGAAGGCGGCGCATCTCGTCCATGATGCCTTCGGTTTCCATTTTACCTTTGAGCCGCTTGAGGGCGCGGTCAATCGGCTCGCCTTTTTTGATTTCGACTTCGGGCATGGGGCAGTGGGGTGGGATTTCAGGAAATGGGATCGCTTTTCCTACGCCGGATCGTCTCCGGCGGCGGAAAGCGGGCAATCTAGGAGGACAAGGCCGGTTCGTCAAGCGGGAGTCGAGGCCTCTCCCCGCCTGCCCTCGGTCGTCCCAAGGAGCGGGACTTGCCAAGTCCCGTCGGAGGACCGGGCGGAACCGTGCGAGGAAAGCCGTGCAGGCGAAGGAGGCTTGGAAAGCCTCCCTCCTTGGTTCTTTCCAAAAGATGTGGAGTGGAAGAAGGAGAGAGGCAAAGGCGCAGAGAATCGAAGAGGCGATTTAAGGAGCGGGACTTTCCTTCGGTCTATTGGGGATCGGTGGTGGTCGGTGGCGCATCCGGCACGAGGACGAGGCGGAAGCCGT
>CAYSZN010000462.1:0-3672 GCA_964435425.1 uncultured Akkermansia sp.
TGTCACCAGATCGGAAACGTGATGATCGACGGAGTCGATGCGGCGACGGGAGCGCTTTCCCGAGCGAGCGAGACGGCGGTCGCCCCCGGTTCGGGGCCGCGCCATTTCGCCTTCCGTCCCGATGGAAAATTCGCCTACGTCATCAACGAGATCCTGCTGACGGTGACCGCCTTCCAGGTCGATGCGGCGACGGGCACCCTGATGGAAATCCAGACGATCACGACCCTGCCCGAGGGAACGACGCCGATCGGATCGACCGCCGAGGTCGTCTGCCATCCCTCGGGGCGCTTCCTCTACGGCTCGAACCGAGGTCACGACAGCATCGTGGTCTACCGCATCGATGAGGCAGCGGGCACCCTGACCTATGTCGAGCACGAGCCGATCCGCGGCGAGACACCGCGCAATTTCGCCGTCTCGCCGGACGGCCAGTGGCTGCTCGCGGCGGGACAGCAGTCCAACACCGTGGCCGTCTTCAAGATCGATGCGGAGACGGGTGCGCTCGAGTTTGCGGATTCGGAGATCGAGTTCGGGAGTCCGGTCTGTATCCGTTTCGTACCGAAACGGTGAAGCCCGAAACCAGAAATCCGAAATCCGATGGCCGGGCTTCGGATTTCGAGCTTCGGATTTCGGATTTTTTCCCATCATGCGCGTTGGTATCGTTGGATTGTTGCAGGAATCGAACACCTTCATCAAGGAGCGGACGACGCGCCGACACTTCGAGGAGGATCTGCTGCTGAAAGGGGCGGCGATCCGCGAGGCGATGGCGACCGCTCCGCACGAGGTGGGCGGGTTCTTCGAGGAACTGGACCGTGCCGGAGTGGAGGCGGTGCCGGTCTTTCTCGCGCGGGCGTTGCCCTACGGCGCGATCCGGCAGGCGGATGTCGAGGCGCTCGTGGATGAGATGCTGGAGGCGGTCGCGGCGGCGGGGCCACTCGATGGCCTGCTCGCGGCACCGCACGGAGCCACGGTGGCGGAGGGGCACCCCGATGCGGATGGCTTCTGGCTGGGACGCTTGCGCGAGGTGCTGGGGTGTTCTGTTCCCATCGTCGCGACGCTCGACCTCCACGCGAATCTCTCGCCGGCCATGGTCGCGGCGACGGATGCGATGGTCGCCTACCGAATGAATCCCCACCTCGACCAGCGCGAGACGGGAGCGCGGGCGGCCCGCCTGTTGGTCTCGGCTCTAGAGGGGAAGGTGACACTGGCTCAGGCGGCGGTGTTTCCTCCCATGGCGATCAACATCCGCACGCAGAACACCTCCGAGTCTCCGATGCGGGATTTCTACGAAGAGGCAGCGGCGCTCGCGGACCGGCCCGGGATCCTGAGCCATTCGATCCTCCATGGATTTCCCTACGCGGATGTCGCGGAGATGGGCTCGGCCGTGCTCGTCGTCGCGGATGGTGACGAGGCCCTCGCCCGCGAGGCGGCCGAGGCGGTCGCCGCGAGGATGTGGGAACGGCGCGAGGACTTCGAGCCGACGCAGCTCGATGCCGCTGCGGCACTGGCTCTGGCGTCGGAGCGGAGGGAGCGCCCTGTCGTGCTGCTCGACATGGGCGACAACGTGGGCGGAGGTTCGCCCGCGAACGGCACGGCGATCGTGCGGGAGTGGCTGCGCTGCGGAGCACCGGGCCGGTTGTTCGTCTGCCTCCACGATCCGGCGGCGGTGGATGCGGCGGTCGCGGTAGGAGAAGGAGGCGTCTTCGAAGGAGCGCTCGGCGATCCGGCGGAGCCGGTGGAGGGAGGCTTCCGGGTGCGCTCGCTGCACGATGGCGTCTTCCACGAGACACAGGCGAGGCACGGGGGATTCTCGGTCTTCGACCAAGGGCGCACGGTGGTGCTCGAGCTGGACGGAACCGGGCTCGTGGCGATGGCGACGACTCGGCGCATGGCCCCCTTCAGCCTCGCCCAGTTAACCTCCTGCGGCGTCGATCCGGCGGATTTCGACCAGATCGTGGCGAAGGGCGTGATCGCCCCCATGGCGGCCTACGCGCCGGTGGCGAAAGGCGGCTTCCTCCATGTCGACACGCCAGGAACGACACGGGCCGACATGACGAAGCTGGAATATCGCGAACGGCGAAGGCCGATGTTTCCGTTCGAGAGGGATTGAGGGGGGCGCTTTTGACCGGCTCTCAACTCTCAACAATTAACTCTCAACTCATCCTGCGGACAGGTCCGCGGGATGTTCACAGGATGCCGTGCTTTCGGAAGACTTCGGCCACGGGGACGCCGGCGGCGAGCTCTTCCCGGACGGTGTTCTCGCCGGAAACTTTCTCCTTCGCTGCGGCGACGACGCTTTCGGCGATTTCCTGGGGGATGATGACGACGCCATCGCAGTCGCCGAGGATGTAGTCGCCCTGCTTCGTCGCGACGCCGTCGATGACGATGGGCTCGCGGATGGCGCTGACATCGACTCGGCCGTTGCTGTCGGCGGGCGAGGCCCCGATTCCGAAGACGGGAAAGCCGAGCTGGTTCAGCGCCCAGAGATCGCGCGTGCAGGCGGTCATGACGACGCCGCCGACGCCCTTGGCGAGGCAGGCGGTGCTGAGCAGCTCGCCCCAGAAGCCGCAGCTCCGGTCGTGGCCGGCGTCGATGACGAGGATGTCGCCCTTCTTGGCCGTATCGACGGCCTCCATCTCGAGGGCGTAGGGATGCTCCGGCACTGCGTGGACGACTTCGGCCTTCATCGTGAAGACCCGGCCCGAAATCCGCTGCACCGGGGTGAGGGCGCGGACGGCGGGGGTGAGCGTCTGGTTCGGGTAGCCGTGGGCGTCGAGGACGTCGGCGACGACGGCGGAGTAGAGCGTGGAGAGATCGTCGAGAAGCGAGGACATGATAGGGTGGAGATAGGAAAGAGGGATGGTAAGGGGGAACCCGGGAAATGGAAAGGCGTGAAAAGGGGATGGGGCGATCCTTTTCCCGGAAATCGCCTCTTGATCGGCAGGGCATCGCGGTCAGAGTGGGGCATGTCCGCGCCCGACGACCATCGCCTGCACCGCTCCATTTCGGCCTGGCAGGTCGCTCTCTACGGTCTCGGCTCCATGCTCGGGGCGGGCATCTACGCGCTGATCGGAAAGGCGGCCGACTCTCTCGGCAACGCGATCTGGCTCGCCTTCCTCGCCGCGATGGTCGTGGCCCTGCTGACGGGGCTCTCCTATGCCTGCGTCGGGAGCCGCTACCCGAAGGCCGGAGGCGCGGCCTACGTCACGCAGCGGGCGCTGGGCATCCCCTGGCTCAGCTACGTCGTGGGGATCTGCGTGACGATGAGCGGGCTCACGAGCATGGCGACGGGCTCGCAGGCCATGGCGGAGACGATCGGGAAAGGGCTGGGCGTCGATCTGCCGGTGAAGCTCGTCGCCATCGCCATCGTCCTCCTCGTCGGCTTGCTCATCTACCGGGGCATCCGCGAGAGCATGTGGGCGAACATCGTTTGCACCGTAGTCGAGGCTTCGGGGCTCCTCTTCATCATTGCCGTGGGGATGCGCTTCTGGGGTGGGGTGGACTATTTCGAGATACCGTCCCGCACGGAAGGGGCGGAGACGGTCGATGCCCTTCCTCTGCTCCTCATCCTTCAGGGAGCGGTGGTGATGTTCTTCTCCTTCATCGGCTTCGAGGATGTGCTCAATGTGAGCGAGGAGGTGAAGAATCCGCGCCGCGACGTGCCGCTCGGCATCG
>CAYSZN010000463.1:0-1854 GCA_964435425.1 uncultured Akkermansia sp.
CGGCACCCGCCGCGCCGGTGGGAGTGTAGATGAGCGTGCCGGTGGCATCCGGGCTGGTGTAGGTGATGACCGGATGAGGGACGACCGCAGGATCGCTGGAGACGGCGGTCACGGTCAAGGTCTGCCCGTCGTCGCCGCCGTGGCCGATGCCAGCGAGCGCCACGGGGCGCGGGGTGATGTCGCCGGGATAGATCGCGGCCTGGCCGGCGATGGCGCTCAGCGTGGGCGGGGTGTTGACGTCCAGTGTGGTGACGTCGATGACGTTGGATTCCGGCCCGGCTCCGGCGGGGTTGGCGGCGCGGACGCGGTATTGGTAGGCCTGGTTGCGCTCAAGACCGGTGATGGCCCGCGAGAGGACTGCCGGCCCGGCCACGGCAATGCCGGTGGCCTGTCCTGTCGCGCCATTCGCGGCGATGAAGTTGCCCGCTTCGAAGGCATCGCCGTTTTTGACGAGTTCGAGGACGTAGCCGCTGACCAGCCCGGCGTCAACGGGGGCGGTCCATTTCGCGGTCAGGCGGGTGGTCGTATGCACTTCCGCCTCGGTGGCCGTGGGGGCGGCGCTGGGGACGTTCGCCTCCAGGGTAGCGCGGTGGTCGTCCAAGTAGGTGATGCCGGTGTTGCTGGAGCCGATGCTGAGGTTGTGGGCCGAATAAGCCGCCGTAGCCTCGAAGATGGAGGCATTGGTGATGACCTGATTGCCGGTGGTCATGATCTGCGTCGGCTCATCCATGCCGCTGACGCCGAGCTTTTCAAGGGTGGCCACGGCGTTGTAGGCGTTGGCCGTGGAGGGATGCGGCACCAGGGTCACGTTCAGACGCAGCCACTGATTACGCGTGCCCGCGTTTGCCCCGCTGTTCAGGTTTTGGAGCGTGATCTCGGAACCAACGGAAGAAGCACCGCTACTGCTGGCTTTGTTGTAGAACCGCAATCTGAAGCGTCCGCTGCTGCTTGTGCTGTATTCCAGACGTGCGCTAATTCCGGTGTAGGCACCGGAATTGAAGAATGTGGAGGTTCCGCTTGGGGGATTGCCGGCGTCATTGGCGAAGCCGAAATAGAGAGTAGCCTCGTTGGTCCACGCCCCCGTATGGATGAGGACGGAAGTATGGAGGGTGGTTTTGCCGGTGAGATCGAGGGGCGCAGGCAGCCACCCGTTGAAGTAGCCCGTGCTGCTGTTGCGGGTCACACTGACGCCGCCCTCGCCATCCCGTCCACCCGTTGCGGTCCAGACGGCGGTCGAGTTGCTGGTGGCGGAACCGTAGGCGGCGAAGTCCTCCGCTGCATCGAAGGTCTCGGTGACGGTCTGCCCTCGGACAACGCCGGCCGAAATCCAGACGGCAAGCAGCGGAAGGATGGCGGCGCGCCATCCGCCAAGGAGGGAAAGGAAACTCGGTCTCATAGTCAATGCGGGAAGGAAGGTTCGGAGGAAGGAAGGCCTCTTCCTGAATCGGAAAGAGGCGGAAGGACCATGGCAGCATGGTCGGCCATGGATTTAATGCAACTGAATCTCATTTTCAAATTATTTCCCAAACTTTTTGAATTCTCCCCATGAGGCCAAGGGCTGCGGAGAATTTCGGGGCACAGGGGAGGACCGGGCGGAGACTTTTCAAGTCCCCGCCAAGCTTCCGCCGGGACTTGCAAAGTCCCGCTCCGTTCGAGGGGGCAAGGAATGTCGCCCCTCCTTGGGTTTCCTCCCGGAATCTTCCTGCCACTCATTTTCCTACCCACATCGGCAGGCGGGAGGCTCCGGGGAAAGGGTAGGAACCTTTCGGACACAAGAGGGTCGGATGAGGGACGCGACCCTCTTCACCGCCCAAAAGCCTTGGTCCCAAGGGGTTTCGCAGGGGGCCCGGCGGG
>CAYSZN010000463.1:1864-3663 GCA_964435425.1 uncultured Akkermansia sp.
CTTTTTGAATTCTCCCCATGAGGCCAAGGGCTGCGGAGAATTTCGGGCGACCAAGGGGGGGGCTCCCAGCACCCACTGGGCCTGCTTCCAAGCCGCGCTCGCCCACCACGGATGGTGGAAGCATGGAAAACCGACGCTTCCCTGCCACCGAAACGGCCTCGAAAAGGACAAAACCGAGCGTATCAAGGACAGACTTCCATCGATTCTGCAGACAGTGGGAACGGGAGCTTGCCCCTTCTCCCGCGGACGCCCCGGCGGTGCGTCCCTACCGGGGACATGGACAGGGTCGGATGAAGGGCACGGCCCTCTTCACCGCCCAAAAGCCTTGGTCCCAAGGGGTTTCGCAGGGGACCCGGCGGGGGTGCATCCCTGTTTTTTCAAAATTCCGAGGAGTTGGCACGGCAGATGCTATATCTCGCCACCGAAGAGGGAAACCCCATCGGAAGATGGGGAATCCGTTTCCCGCTGAATCCAATTCGACTAAAACCTATGAACCTGATCTCGCCCCGGAGGGGGCCATTCCTGTCGGCGGCGCTTCTTCTCGGAGCGGCCGGAAGCCTTTTCGCCCAAGAAGAAGCGCCGCCCGCGGAAGCCCCGGCGGTCCTCGACTCGGGGGACACCGCCTGGATGCTGACCTCCATGGTCCTCGTCCTCCTCATGACCCTGCCAGGTCTGGCGCTCTTCTACGGAGGCCTCGTGCGGACGAAGAACGTCCTCAGCGTCCTCGTCCAGTGTCTCGCCATCGCCGCGGTCATGACGATCATCTGGGTCGTCTACGGATACAGCTTCGCCGCCTCCGGGAACGGGCTGCTCTTCGGCGACTTCTCCAATATGTTCCTCAAGAACCTGACGGAGGAGTCCCTCAGCGGAACGATCCCCGAGAGCGTCTTCATCGCCTTCCAGTCGACCTTCATCATCATCACGCCGGCCCTCATCGTCGGGGCCTTCGCGGAGCGCATGAAGTTCTCCGCCGTGCTGATCTTCACCGCGATCTGGGCGACCTTCTCCTACATCCCGGTCTGGCACATGGCCTGGTCGGGCGTCGGCCTCTTCACCAAGTGGGACGTGATCGACTTCGCGGGCGGCACCGTGGTCCACATCAACGCCGGCATCGCCGGTCTCGTCGCCTGCATCATGGTCGGCAAGCGCAAGGGCTTCGGCAGCAGCGCGCTGCACCCGCACAATGTCCCGATGACGGTGATCGGCGCCTGCCTGCTCTGGGTCGGCTGGTTCGGCTTCAACGCGGGCAGCGCGGCGGCGGCGGACTTCTCGGCCGGCTTCGCGATGCTGACGACGCAGATCGCGACGGCGGCGGCGGTGCTCGCCTGGGTGCTCGTGGAATGGATCGTGGCGAAGAAGCCCACCGCGGTCGGCGCGGCCACCGGCGCGGTCGCGGGTCTCGTCGCGATCACTCCGGCTGCCGGCACGGCGACGGTGATGGGGGCGCTCGTCATCGGGATCGCCTCGGGCGCGGTCTGCTACTTCTGCGCGACCTCGCTGAAGCGCGCCCTGAAGTACGACGACAGCCTCGACGTCTTCGGTGTCCACTGCATCGGCGGGATCATCGGCGCGGTCCTCACGGGGGTCTTCGTCCGCGGCGGTGCGGCGGACGGCCAGGTCATCCAGCAGATCAAGAGCGTGCTCGTGACGATCGGCTGGAGCGGCGTGGTCTCGGTGATCGCCCTGACGATCGCCAAGTTCACCGTCGGCCTCCGCGTCCCGGAAGCGGAGGAGGACGCCGGTCTCGACACGACCTCGCACGGAGAGAGCGCCTACACCAACTGATCTTCGGAACGACG
>CAYSZN010000464.1:0-3657 GCA_964435425.1 uncultured Akkermansia sp.
GGTGACTCCCTTCCGCAAAGGCAAGACGCCCGTCGTCTGGGGCACTTTGGCGGCCGCGGCCTGCCTCGGTCTCGGCGCCTTTCTGACGCCCGCGCTTCTCGAACGGCCCAAGGCGGCTCCCGCGGTCGCCACCCTGATCCAGACGGACAACTGCCGCTGGGAGGGCACCGCGCTGCCGACGCTGGTCGATTCCAAGCTGGGAAGCGGCGTCCTGTCGCTGGTGCAGGGCATCGCGACGCTGAAATTCGAAAGCGGTGCCGTCGTCACGATCGAGGCCCCTTCCCGGCTGGAGCTAGTCGATGCGATGCATTGCCGGCTGCTGGAGGGGTCCGCCATCGCCGATGTGCCGGAATCCGCCCACGGCTTCGTCATCGACACCCAGGATCTGAAGGTCGTCGATCTCGGCACGAAATTCGCCGTCACCACCGGAGCCACCGGCTACAGCCAGGTGCGGGTCTTCGAAGGGGAGGTCGATGTGCTCGGCCTGCCTGGGTCGGACCGCAAGCGGCTCACCACCGGCCAGGGTGCCAATGTCGGAGGGGCCACCCGCGTCCCGGACCACGAGATGCCCCGTCCCCGCCAGGCTGCCGAGCCGGTGCAGGAGAGCGGAGGCTGGACCAGCATCATGACCTCGCACGGTCGCGGAGCCGATGCCTATGTCCGCCGCGGACCCGAGAGTCCGCGGGGGACCGATCCCCTGCTGATGGTGAAGCACACCCATCTCGAGGAGGGGCTGAACAACGAACGCCGCGCCATCCTGACCTTCGACCTGTCCCCGCGAAAGCCCATCGAGGTCAGGGAAGCCCAACTGGTGCTCGACATCAAGGCGAGCGGTCTCGGCTTCTCTACCCTGGTGCCCGACGATTCCAAGTTCGCCGTCTACGGGCTGCTCGACGAATCCCAGGACGGCTGGGACGAGGGTTCCATCACCTGGGACCGTCTGCCGGGCGCCACCGACGCGGGACTCGTGCCGGAGCAGACGCGCAAGCTGGCCGAGTTCTGGATTCCCCGGGGCGGGGCCGGCGGCACCTTCGTGATCCGTTCGGACGAGCTCGCCCCCTTCATCCGCGAGGACACCAATGGGCTGGTCACCTTCCTGATCGTCCGCGAGACCAGCGAGACGCACTCCTCGGGACTGGTCCACGCCTTCGCCTCCAAGGAGCATCCCACCGGACGCCCGCCGGTCCTCCGCCTCCGCTGACCCCCTCTTTCCTCCCCGACCGAACCCTCTTTCGTCACGATGAAGCGCCCGCTCCCGAACGCCCTTTTCGCCCTGACGCTCGCCCTCGCCAGCCCGGCCTCCGCCGCCGGCGTGGACGCCCCCGACGCCGAGCGCGAGAAGGGACTTTTCTTCGAGAACAAGATCCGCCCCATCCTCGTCAGCCGCTGCTACGACTGCCACGGCGAGGAAAAGCAGCGCGGCGCCCTGCGCGTCGACCACATCGACCACCTCCTCGCGGGCGGCGATTCGGGGGCCGCCCTCGTCGCCGGGCAGCCCGACCAGTCGCTCCTCGTCGAGGCGATCCGCTACCAGAACGCCGACTTCCAGATGCCGCCGAAGGAGGCGCTGCCCCCGGAGGAGGTCGCCCTGCTCGAGCAATGGATCGCCCTCGGCGCACCCTGGCCGGCCCACGACAAGCCCGCCACCGATCCCGCCACCACCAAGGACGAGCACGGCTTCACCCAGGAGGAGCGGGATTACTGGGCCCTGCAACCGCTCGCCTCCGTCACTCCCCCGGAGGTGACGTCGCCCGAACTGCGGAACTGGATCCGGACCGACATCGACCGCTTCATCGCCGCGAAGCACGAGGAGAAACAGCTCTCCCCCGCCCCGGCCGCCGGTCCCGAAGAGCTGCTCCGCCGCGTCCATTTCGACCTGCACGGCCTGCCGCCCACTCCCGAGCAGTTGCAGGCCTTCCTCGCCGACCACGACGAGGCCGCCTACGCAACGCTCGTCGACGAGCTCCTCGCCAGCCCGCGCTACGGCGAGCGCTGGGCGCAGCATTGGCTGGACCTGGTCCGCTACGCGGAGAGCGACGGCTACAACGCCGACGGCTACCGCCCCAGCGCCTGGCCCTACCGCGACTGGGTCATCAAGGCCTTCAACGAGGACATGCCCTACGACCAGTTCGTCCGCCATCAGCTCGCTGGCGACGAGATCGCGCCCAACGATCCCGACATCTTCATCGCCACCTCCTACCTGCGCAACGGCATCTACGAGTGGAACCAGCGCGACGTCCACGGCCAATGGGACCTGATCGTCACCGACATGGCGGACAATGCCGGCGAGGTCTTCCTCGGCCTCAGCTTCGGCTGTGCCCGCTGCCACGACCACAAGTTCGACCCCATCCTGCAGGAGGACTACTACCGGCTCAAGGCCTTCTTCACCCCCGTGCTGTGGGACGACAACCGGAAGCTCGCCACCTCGCAGGAGCTCGGTGAATACCAGCGGAAGCTCGCCGTCTGGGAGGAGAAGACCAAGGACATCCGGGAGCAGATGGACGCCATGACCCGGGAGGCGCTCGACCGCCGGGTGCAGGCCGCCTACGGCCGCTTCGCCGACGACATCCGCGCGATGATCGACAAGCCGGTCGCGGAGCGGACCGCGATCGAGCACCAGCTCGCCAGCATCGCCTACCGTCAGATGACGCATGAAGTGGTCCAGTTCAAGCCCGAGACCGTGATCAAGGCGGAGGAGGACAAGAAGCGCTACGCCGCGCTGCTCGCCGAGCTGGCGGCCTTCGACCACTTGAAGCCCGAGGAGCCGATGGAGGCCTTCGTCGCCACCGACGCCAAGTCGGTCGCTCCCGCGAACCTCCTCAAGACGCGGCGCGGCGAAATGGACGTGGCCCCCGGCTTCCTGAAAATCCTGGAACCCGACGCGCCCGAGATCCAGCCCACCGCGACCACCACCGGCCGGCGCAGCGTCCTCGCCGACTGGATCACGCGACCCGACAACCAGCTCAGCACCCGCGTCATCGTCAACCGCGTCTGGCAATACCACTTCGGCCGCGGCATCGCCGGCACCCCCAACGACTTCGGCAACATGGGCGAGAAGCCCACCCATCCCGAACTGCTCGACTGGCTCGCCCGCCGCTTCGTCGAGAGCGGCTGGAGCCTGAAGACCCTGCACCGGGAGATCCTCCTGTCCTCGGTCTACCGCCAGACCGCCCTGCGCCAGATGCCCGAGACCTACGCCGCCGCGGATCCGGCCAACCTCTACCTGTGGCGCTTCCACCCGCGCCGCCTCGATGCCGAGCAGGCCCGCGACGCCATGCTCGTCGCCAGCGGCGAGCTCGACCTCTCCGAAGGCGGCCCCTCCGTGGGCGCGGACCTGCCGCGCCGCTCCATCTACACGATGAAGAAGCGGAACAGCCAGGACGAATTCCTCCGCAGCCTCGACGCCACCGCGAACTTCACCAGCGTCTCGGAGCGCCAGAGCACCACCACTCCGACCCAGGCCCTCTACATGATGAACGGCGAATGGCTGCTCAAGCGGGCCAGCCAGCTCGCCTCGCGGGCCGGATCGATCGAGCGGGCCTGGGAGCTGACCCTCGGCCGCGGCATGTTGCCCGAGGAGCGCGCCATCGTCGAGGCCTTCACGAAACAGCGGCTCGAGGAGGAAAGCCAGATCCTCGAGGAGAAGCTCGTGCTCCA
>CAYSZN010000465.1:0-3646 GCA_964435425.1 uncultured Akkermansia sp.
AAGAATATTCGTGTTCATTTGTGTCCATTCGTGGTCCAAATCCAAATTGAACGAAGTGAAGTTAGTCGGGAGTTTTCAGTGCTCCGAGGGGGGCGATTTGGCTTCGGATTTCGAATTTCGGGCTTCGGATTTCAGGTCTCCCTGAGGTAGTAGGTCAGCATCAGGGAATTTCTCGGACGGCCGTCGAGGTCGAGGCGGCGGACCTCGTGCAGGCTGTCCTTGGTCACGGCGAAGGCGTAGCCGCTGCGGGGCACGAAGGGCAGGGTCATCGCCTCGCGCGGGCGGCCGTCGGCTCCCCGGCGGCAGAAGGTGGTGCCCAGAGCGGGGCGCGACGCATCCTCGGGCAGGTAGAACTGGCAGGTGATCGCCTTCTGGAAGATGTCGGTGTGGACGCCGATGCGGTAGCCGTCGAGGTCGCGTATGAGCGTGGGCACGGGACGCAGGGGCACGCGGTCCGCCTTGTCCGCGAAGCGCTGCCGCAGGCCGGGGGCGAGGGCCCGCCTCAGGGCCGCGTCGACCCGGCGGTCGGTCAGCATGGCGCGCACCTCGGACCAGAACTGCCGCGCGGGCGGCTCGAGAGCGGCCAGCTCGCGGGCGGAGAAGGCGAACTGCAGCCGGGCGCTGCGTCCGTCGCTCTGCATGGCGTCGGTGTGCTTCAGCTCGCTGTAGCTGCGGTCCGCGGGCAGCCGCGCCAGCATCTCGGCGTAGAAGGATTCGGGAAAGGCGTCGTGCAGCCGGATGTGCACGAAGGGATCGCGGGAGACGGCGGCGGTCCCGATGGTGGCGAGGAGGTGGTCGAGCGCCTTGCCCGCGGCACCGGAGGGAGCTGTGCCCACCCGCCCTGCGGGCTTCGCGGCCCCGGCCCCCTTGCCGGCGGGGGCGTCCGCCTGCCGGCGCGCCGCCTCGTCCCGCTGCTTCGCCTCGCGGTAGCGGTCGATGTACATGCCCTCGGTGCTCTCCGCGACGTCGATCCGCGCCCGGTCGAGGGCCTCGTCGAGATCGGCGAAGGGAAAGACCTCGAGACGGCTTTGGGGATTGCAGTTGAAGACCTCGAAGCCAGCTTCGAGGAACGTCGGCTGGAGCTGCTGGAAGTAGCCCCGCATGATGGCGTAGCTGCTGGTGTTGTTCGAGATGGCGTTGGCGCTGCGCTGCTCGGGGAACCAGTAGTGGCGGCTCTCGTCCATTTGGAAGTCGCAGCCGAGCAGGTAGACCCTGCGGAAGCCGAGGAGGTGGGCGATGCGCAGGGCCGCGAGCATGACGGAGCGGCCTCCGCCCCGCTTGGAGTGGTTGCCCCAGTTGATGGTGTCCTCGACGAGCCAGCGCCCGGGGGCGAAGGCCTCGTTGCGCCGGTAGCCGACCACGTTGGGGAAGTCGCGGACGAGCTCCGCCGAGAAGGTCCCGCGCTCCCGGTCCCAGATCGGTTTCTGGAAATGGGCCATGGGCACGATCTTGACGATGGCGGGATCCTTCCAGATGGAGGCCATGAAGCGGGTCGGGTCGTCCACGCAGGTCCAGTAGTTCGGCCGCAGCCGGTGGGCGCCGTTGTTGATCCCGAGGGTGACGATGCCCGGCTCCCGCAGGCGGGACCCGTCGAAGTCGGCGAGGCTGGGACCGTTCAGGACGAGGAAGAGGGTCTGGCCGAGGTGGAGGTCGACGAGGTCGAAGTTCATCCCGTTCTCGCGGAAGAACATCGGGGTGTGGCGCAGGGTGCCTGGCGCCGCCTTGCCCGTCCCGCGGCTTCCGTTCCATTGCAGGACGTTGAGGTCGTTGCGGTCCACGAAACCGTCGGGGGACGGGGGCGCTCCGCCGTTCCGGTCGAGATGGGCGGGCTGGCGCGTCACGATCTCGAGGTCGAAGGGCTGGGAGGGATCGACGCTCGCGCCGCGGAGCTGCTCCGCCAGATCGGCCCCGGGCCGCTCGATCTCGAGGGAGCCCCCAGCGTGGCGGACGCGGACGACCACCTTACCGCCCCGGCAGGCGCTCAGAGTCTCCGCCAACTGCCTATGGTCCCGGTCCAGACGCACTTCCCGAAATTTCAAGACATGGCTGTCGTAGACCGCTTTCATCGAAATGGGGAGGCGGCTTTCGCCGCCGGGCCTCTTGCTTTACCAAATCCTGCGGGGTCGCATCAAGACATTCCGGCGACATTCTGCGCTTTTTCCGCGGCCTGCCGTTCTCAAGGCCGCAGCACGGCGGTGCCGGCGATGGTCTCGCAGGAGGAGAAGAGAGCAATCGCCGGACGGTAGTTGGCCCGGTGCGCGTCGTGGAGCAGCACGACACCCTGCGGCGACACGACCCGGCGGGCCACGGCGAGGCAGTCGCCGCGCAGACGGCCGTCGACGAAGACGAGGTCGTAGCGGTCGGTCCGGTGAAAGGGAAAGGTCGCGTAGCAGCCGGATTCCCCGGGCCGGAGCGAGACACGCTGGAGGACGATCTCGACGTTCGGAAAGCGCCCGGCGATGCCGAGGCAGCGCTGGTGCCACCGCGGATCGTGCTCGATGCCGAGGATGCGGGCGGCGGGCGACCACTCCGCCATCATGATCGTCGAGCGGCCCGGCCCCCATTCCAGGATCCTCGGAGCGGGATGGGCCTCGAGAAAACGGCGCATCACGGGAAGATAGGAGAGGCCGAAGGGGGAGTTCGCGAACGAGGCCTTCAGCTCGCCGCGGCGGTCGATCTGCACGGTGAACCGGGACGGATCCAGCAGCCCCTGGCCGCCTCCACGGTGCAGTCCCGGCGGCAGGGTGAACTCGAAGCGGAGAAAGCCGCGCCGGTCCGGTTCGGGCGGAGCGGTGGCGTCGAGGAGGACGCCGCCTCCACGGACACGGCGGAGACGGAGCCGCCATGCCTCCCCTTCCCCGGGAAGCAGCGCCAGCTCGATGCGGTCCCCGGGATCCTTGCCCATCGGCGCGGTCCCGCGAAACCCTCCCCGGGGCGATTCGGCGAGGGAAATGTCCCCGGACCAGGACAGGCTCATCGCCGTGGCGATCCAGGGGCCGTCTCCCCAGAAGCCGGGCGCAGGTGGTTGGAGCGGCGGACTCACGACGACGATCCTGCCCAATGGGAAGGAGAAGCGCAATCCCCAAATGGGAATTCCGCCCTCCTCCGCCTCACCAGATCTCCTTCCCCATCGCATTCCCGGGCGGGTCATAGCAGCAGACCACGACGGTCCAGGTGAACCCTCCCTGTTCGTAGCTCGCGATCCCCGCCCCGATCCGGACGGTGTCCCGCCAGACCATCTGGGTGTAGTGACCGACGCCCCGGTTGAAGAGCCCCGGCGTCATGACGCGCATCCCTCCCGGCATCCTAGCCTTCTCGGCGTACCAGCCTTCGCATGCATCGAGAACGCCGAAGCTAGGCGTTCCCGCATCGCTGCCCCCTTGCGCCAGATTTTCGCCGTAGGGATTCTGCCCGAGAGGCAGATGGGCGAAGCGCTTCGCCCGGGCGATGGTCTCGGCCCGCTGCTGGGCATGCCGCGCGATCTGCGGCGACCATTCGACCTTGCCCACCCCGATCTCGGCCCGCATCCGGTTGTGGTAGTCCACGATCTGCCGGGCCTGCTGTGCGCTGAGCGCCGCTCCCGTGTCTGCCGACGGCGGAACAACCGGAGGCGACACCACGCACGCCGGAACAAGGCTCAGCCCCA
>CAYSZN010000466.1:0-3641 GCA_964435425.1 uncultured Akkermansia sp.
TTCGATCTTTTCGCGGCGGTGGCGATTACAAAAGCGGGAGAGGATTGGAAACGGGACCGGTGTAGCTGCCAGACCGCCGCTCGAGTCAGTCTGGAAGACGGGTCCGCGCGGCAATCCTCTACCGCTTTTCCCCTCCCGCACCGACCGCCTTCGGCCTATGCTTCCCGTATCGTAGCGGAACAGGGAAAGTCGGTCATCCTTCCTCGAAAGCGGCGGAGGGCCGCCGCACTCCAAAACCTGGCGGGCCGTCGACCTTTCCATCCGCTTGTCCAGTTTCCCGTCCGATGGTCGTCTTTCATTCCAATAGAGTCGATGGGTGGGGCGAGGCGTCCCCATATCTCCAGTCTTTGCAGGCAAGGTTCGTTCGGGTCGCCCGGAATCCACCGGTCCCCTTTGCTGGAATAGACCAGTGGTGAAGATCACAGCGGTTCGCCGCGCTCCTCCGGAGGCAAGGGCGCGGGTGCTGGCTCCGGGGATGCCGCTTCGGGGGCAGTGGTCGCGGGTTTGGCGATCCAGGACTGGACCTGCTCCGTGATCGTCTCCTTCGCCTTCGTCCAATGCGGTTCGAGCCGTTGCAGCAGGCCGAACTGCCCAGCCAGCCAGAAGAGAAGGACGACGAAGGCGAGCTTCCAGAAATCGGAGCGCCATTTCTTCCGCTGCGCGGTCACCTCGCGTTCGAGTCCGGCGATCTGTTCCGACTGGGCGTCGATCCGCTGGGCCAGTTCGGCGAAGGAGCGGGCCTCGGCAGGGGAAGCGGATTCCGGTTCCGCGCTCTGCTTCTGGACCTCGTTCCTACGCCGCTGGGCGGCGAGGACTTCCTCGTGGGCGGCGAGGATGACGGGCTCGAGCTTCTCGAAGCGGACGGGCTTGGTCAGGAAATGGGTCGTGAGCAGGAGGTCGCTGCCGCGGGCGTGGAACTCCTTCTCCAGCTCCTCGGAGCCGTGGCCGGTGATCATCAGCACGGCGAGGGGATGCGTCGCCAAGGCGCGCAGGGCATCGATGACCTCAAGGCCGCTCATCCCGGGCATCCGCTCGTCGAGGGTGACCACCTCGATGGACGGTTCGGCGCGGACGAAGTCGAGGGCCTCCTGCCCGCTCCGCGCGGTGAAGACTTTCTCGAAGCCGACGTATTCGCGGAGAAAGGTCTTCAGGCCGAGCTGGAAGGCGGGGTCCTCGTCGACGACCAGGATCGCGGCGGCATGGGCGAGGGGAGGCGAGGCGAGCGGACTCTCTTCGTGGGGCGGGTGGAAGCTCATGTCACCATTCTTGATCCAGTGGCCGCGAGATGTCCAGCCTGGAATGCAGCCGGTGACGGAAGAGGAACAGCCCCCCCTAAGGTGTGGGGGCAGACAGGGTTTGCTCCGTGGCGCTCAGCGCTGGCCTTCCTTCAGCGTCTTGATGAAGAGGACGATGGAATCGATCTCGTGGTCCCTCAGCACGCCGAGATACGAGGGCATTCCGACGCCGGTCCGCTCCATCTCGTATCCCTCCATCACGCGGCGGGCGGGATCGAGGATGGACTCGCGCAGGTAGGCTTCGTCGACCTTCGCCAGCTCGGATCCGTCGGTGAAGACGCGCTTTGCTCCCCACAGTCCGATCCACGGCGGGCCGACGGCGACCTTGGCTCCGCCCTCGGCGGCGGCCGGAGGGGCGGGCAGGGAGGCGTCGCCGGTGGCGTGGCAGGCGATGCATCCGTAGCGCATCGCGACCTCCCTGCCGAGCTCGGCGGTGGGCTCGACGGCGCCCGTTCCACCGGTGAGGTCGGTGCGCGGGGTGAGATCGACCTTGTTGTCGGCGAAGCCGAGCTTCGACAGGTCGAAGGACGGCACGGAATGCACGGTGAGGTAGGCATTTTCCACCTGGGTTACGTCGGGGGCGGGGAGCCGGTAGGTGAGGCGGAGGGAATGGGAGGGCTTCATGTCCGCGATGCCGAGGAAGAGGGATTTGGCGTCCTGCGAGAGCTTGGCGCTCAGGATGGGGAGGGCGTCCTGTCCGGGCTCGCCGTCGAGGCGGTAGTTGCCCGATCCGTAGGCGTGGGTCTGGCGGTAGTTCCAGCGGTCGGCGGAGTAGCGGCCCAGCTCGGCGGCGAGCTCGGGCGAGAGCGCTTCGTCGAAGCGCAGGAGCACGCCGCGCTCCTCGGCCCGGATCTCGCGCGGCAGCCAGGGCTTTGCCGTTCCGGGCCGCACCCGGTAGAGGCCGCTGATGCGGGTGCCGGAGCTGCCGAAGATCTGGAAGCCGGTCACGTAGAGCCGACCGTCCACGGGATGGACACGGCCATTGAGGAGACCGGAGGGAAAGCCGGAGAGCAGGGGCATCACCGCGCCCTGGCGGCTGTCGGCGTCGAGGTAGATCTTGAAGATCTCGGGCCGGTTGTAGCCGATGTGGACGAGGGCGTCGTTCAGCGCGCCCATGCTCGGGGCCTTGCCTTCGGCACCGCGGATCCAGACCTGGCCGGCGCCGGATTGGTTGATGAAGTGCGGAATCCAGACCTCGGGATCGTCGATGGTGGCGGGGTGCTCGACCTTGTCCTTGAACTTCTCGGGCTGGAAGCCGAAGTAGCGCCCGGTCTCGACCCGGTAGATGGGGGTGGCGGGCTTCCAGTTGCCCTGCTGGTCGCTCGCGGTGAGGATGCCGGTTTCGGGATCGTAGCCGAGATAGGGCTGGCGGAATCCGGTGGCGACGATCTCGTAGGAATCGCCGTCCGGGGCGATCCTGATGACGGTGCCGTTGAGCTTCCCGATGCTGGAGCCGATCTGTCCGCCGAGGGCGACGTAGAAGCCGCCGTCGGGCAGGGCGACGAAGTCGTTCGCATACTGCCGCGTCTCGGCGGACTGGGCGAAGATGTTGGAGACGTTCTCGTACCAGTCGGCCTCGCCGTTGCCGTCGGTGTCGTGGAGGCGCACGATGCCGTTGCGGTCGAAGACGAGGATGTCGCCGTCGCGGATGGCGAGGTTCTGCGGTTCGTGCAGGCCCGAGGCGAAGCGGCTCCACGAGGCCCCCTCGGCGGCCTCGATCCGCTCCGCGATCCAGACGTCGCCGTCGAAGGTGACGAGGACGGCGCGTCCGTCGGGGAGAAAATCGAGATCGGCGAGGCGGACGTTGCGTTTCCAGGGGTTCGGGACGGGCAGGGGCAGGTCGTCGTAGACCCAGGGGGCATCCTTGCCGGGCGGGATGGCGGGGCCGGTCTGGACCGGCTCGCGCCAACGCTTCGCGGGAGCCGCGGCTGTGGGGAAGGCTCCACCGTCCTCGATGGCGATGGCTCCGCCCACGGAGACGACGACGCGGTGGTGGGTGGCTTTGTCCGAGGCGGCGAGGGCGAGCCAGTCGTCATCTCCCGCACCGGTGCGGAGATGAATGTTGCCTTTGCGGGGACCGACTTCGAGAAGGCGGACGATCGCGTCGGCTTCGGAAAGGAGGCGTTCGCGAACCGTGGTATCGCCGACGGTGTATTCGAGCTGCATCCCGTCCTCGATCAGGCGGATCCCCGAGAAACGTCCCTGTTGCGGGGGAATGGGGCCGAGGCCCAGCTCCTCCGGTTCGGCCTTGCCACGGTCGCGGAGCTCCACCAGCACGGGAGCCTCGCTGGCGGCGACGCCCGGCAGCAGCGGCATCGCGAGGATCGGGGTGCCGTAGGGCTTCGG
>CAYSZN010000467.1:0-3627 GCA_964435425.1 uncultured Akkermansia sp.
TCGCGGGGATCTACGCCCTCGTCGGGGTGATCCTCTCCTTCTGGCTCCCCGAGCCGAAGGAGGAGGAACTCGAGCATTGAGTTTCTCCTACTCTTGCTCATCCTCCTGCTCCCCGGTTTGGTGGGGCGAGGCGTCTCTGCCGAGTCATCGTTGGGCCAACGCCCGCAGGTGTCAGGACAGGAATCCGACGGACGCCTGACCTTGGAGGGGCACGCTCCAGCCTTTCCTACGTAGCGGCTCGCCGGGAACGGGTACCCCTCCCGGCTGCCGCCGGATATGCGGCGGCTTGTCCTAGATTGTCCCCACGTTGCGAATTGGAAGATCAACTGTGAATTTTGATATTGAGAATCATTCGCAATCGGATTCCGTCTAGGAATGAAACGGCTCCTTGCCTTCAATCTTCTGGCTCTGGCCACCGTAGGCGCCCATGCCGACGTGGCGGCGCCGACTCCCGCCCCCCGGGAGATCACCAGCTTCGGCGCCTGCGTCTCGGACGGCCATGTCTACGTCTACGGCGGCCACACCGGGGAAGCCCATCAGCACAGCAAGGACAACCTCTCCCCCGACTTCATCCGCCTGCCCCTCGACCAGCCCGGCGCCGCCTGGGAGAAATTGCCGGAGGACCAAGCCGTCCAAGGCACCGCTCTGGTCGCTTGGAAAGGCCTCGTCGTCCGCATCGGCGGCATGTACGCCACCAACGCCGCCGACGAGGACGCCGTCATGTTCTCCACCGACGCGGTGCGCTGCTACGATCCCGAGGCGAAGGCCTGGAGCGATTGGCCCTCCCTGCCGGGCAAGGTCTCCTCCCACGACGCCCTGGTGATGGACGACGTGCTCTACGTCGTCGGTGGCTGGAAGCTCGACGGTAAGAACAAGGGCGTCTGGCACGAGCACGGCTGGAGCCTCGACCTGAACGACCGCGACCAGGGCTGGCAGGATCTTCCCCCCATGCCCGCCACCCGCCGCGCCGGCACCGTGGCCGCCGCCGGCGGCGAGATCTGGTGGGTCGGCGGCATGGGCGGCAAGGGCGGCGCCTCCGGCTCCGTCTTCGCCTACGATCCCAAGAAGAAACGCTGGCGCGAGGGCCCCGACCTGCTCGCCGTCTCCCGGATCAAAGCCTTCGGCAGCTCCACCTTCTCCGTCGGTGGGAGGCTCTTCAACTCGGGCATGGACGGCGTCCTGCATTCCCTCGATCCCGCGGATGGCGAGTGGGCGGCGACGGCGGTGAGCCATCGGCACGGCCGCATCTTCCACCGCTCTCTGCCGGTCGGCGACGGGATGTTCTGGACCATCGCCGGCGCCTCGCGGAAGGGCCACCGCAGCGACATCGAAGTGCTGCCGATCCCGGAGCAAGCGCCCGTGGCCTCCAGCGCGACCGCCTGGCAGTCCTTCCGCGGCGGCTCGAACAACGAGTTCGCCGACCGCGAGATGGCCGAGAGCTGGAGCGACGACGCGAACATCGCCTGGAAAGTTGCCCTGCCCGGCTATGGGCAGTCCACCCCCGTCTTCGGACAGGGCGGCATCTACGTGACCTCGGCGATCACGGCCGAGGCGGCCGAGGCACCCGACCCGTCCGACAAACCCGTCGCGCCCGCGCCCGCCCAAACCGCAGGCGACCAGCCCGCCGCGCCTGCGCCCGAGGGCCGCCGCCGCGGACGGGGCGGCCGGGACGGCGCCTCCACCGAGAGCATCGTCGCCGCCGCCAACGGCCCCATGAAAACCGAGATCGCCGTGACCCGCATCGACCAGCGCACCGGGGCGATCGCCTGGACCGCCGCCCTGCCCTCCTCCTCCCCCGAGCCGAGCAACAAATACCGCTCCTGCGCCGCGCCCACTCCCTGCCTCGACGAGCGGGCCGTCTACGCCTGGTTCGAGAGCGGCGACCTCGTCGCCCTCGACCACCGGGGGGAGACGCTCTGGCACCGCCAGATCGGGAAGGAGCATGGCCCGCCCCAGGGCAACCACGGCCTCGGCGGCAGCCTCGTCCAGGACCGGGACAGCCTCTACCTGCTCGTCGACCACGACGGCCCCTCCTACCTGCTCTGCCTCGACAAGGAGAAGGGCGAGGCCCGCTGGAAGGTCGACCGCGAAAAGCGCGTCTCCTGGAGCACCCCCGTCGTCACCGACGACGCCGTCATCGTCTCCTCCAACGGCCTCGTCGAGGAGTTCGACAAGGCCAGCGGCGAGCGGCGCTGGATGGTGGACGGCCTCGAGGGGAACACCGTCGCCTCGCCCCTCGTCTTCCGCGACTACGTGCTGGCACCCTCTTCGGCGCAGGGGCAGACCCAGTTGATCCGGCGCGGCCAGAGCGGCCAAGGCGGCGAGCGCGTCGTCTGGAAGGCCGACGGCAAGACCGCCGCCAGCTTCTCCTCCCCCGTCTTCGCCCGGGGCCAGATCGTCCTCGTCAGCAAGGCCGGCATCGCCTCCGGGCTCGACTGGCGCAGCGGCGAGGAGCTCTGGAGCCACCGCCTCCCCGCCGGATGCTGGGCCACCCCCGCCGTGCTGGGCGGGCGCATCCACTTCTTCTCCACCACCGGGGCCACCCTCGTGGCCGAGCTGACCGACGAGGGCCTGCGCGAGCTGCGCACCAACGAGCTCTCCGTCGGCGCCAGCAAGGTCTACGGAGCCATCCCCGCCGGCGACCGCTGGATCGTCCGCACCGGCGAGGAAGTCGTCGCCATCGCCAAGCCGGAAGGCGGCGAGGAGCCCGCCACCGCCGCCAAGCCGGAAAAATCGTGACCGCCCCCCGCATGAGCGAAACGCCCGCCCCCTCCCATCCCGAATCGGAGCGTCCCGCATCCAAATCCGCCGAGATCCTCCGCACCGCCGAGGTGCGCCGCCTCCGCTCCACCCTCGCCACCGTGCTCGACGACCTCCTCCTCCACGACGGCTACGGCCACATCGAGATCGACATGAAAATCCTCAAGCGCGGCCAGAAGGAGGTCGTGATCGTCAGCGGCAAGGAATACCGCTTCGTCATCGACTACGCCAACCCGAGGACGGAGGAGGCATGAAGCCTTTTTTTGCAGAGCGTCGCCCGCTGAGGTTGCGGGGGCGGAACTTCAACCCCGAGGAGGACGGCCGCAGGCCGGCCCCCTCGCCCGACCGGTTCAGAGAGTGAACGGAAACCCAAACCCAAGCCCGCGCCCGCGCGGGCGAACCAAACCACTGAATAGAAAAACCATCGGCGCGCCCCTCGGGGAAGGTGCCGCGAAAAAGACGAACCAACTCAAAATATGAGCCTCAAGAAACTGAAATACCAGGCCGGGCGCGCCGTGCGCAAGGCCTTCACCCTGATCGAGCTGCTGGTGGTGGTCGCCATCATCGCCGTGGTCGGCGCCGGCATCGCCGTGACCTACCAGCACATGGATCAACATGCCAAGATCGCCATGGAGGTCTCCGACATCGCCGGCCTCAAGAAGACGATCAAGCATTGGAGCGCGGTCCGCGACTTCTCCGTGATCCCGGACGGATTCGACCTGCTGGTCAAGCAGAACGGAAGCACGATGTCGATGTACGGGCATCCGCCGTTCGCGGCCGCCACCGCGCCGCCCTCGGTGCTGACCCATCTCGCCAACGCGGGTGTGAAGGTTGGCTACGCGCATCTGGACACCAACCCCGCAGTCC
>CAYSZN010000468.1:0-3626 GCA_964435425.1 uncultured Akkermansia sp.
CGGCGCTCCTGGTCGAGACGCCAGGCGCTGTAGCCGGCCTCGGTGTTGACCCAGCCCGTGGCGGTGTCTCCGGCGGCGGCCTGAAAGCGGCGCATCGTCGCGAAGCTGCGCTTGTAGTCGGCGAGGTTGCCGTGGGCGTTGTAGACGGGCAGGTCGACGAGGGGATGGAGGCGGTCGATGAAGTAGGCGCACTTCGGCTCGTCGACGAGGGAGTAGCCGCCGGTGGTGATCGGCAGGCCGGGTGCGACGCGGCGGATCTCGTCGCGGGAAAAGCGGTATTGCTCGACGAATTCCTCGTTCGTTCCCGACCAGTAGCCGATCTGGTCGGGCTCGTTGGAGACCTGGACGAAGCGCGTGTGCTTCCCGTAACGCTCGACGAGGGCGGCGAGATAGGCGCGCTGGGGCCGTTCCTGGTGCGGGTAGCGCCAGCGGTTCTTTCCGTGCTCCGCGTATTGCGGCAGCACGGCCCAGTCGGCGGCGTTCATCGTCTGGAGGGCGAGCTGGAGCCCGTGCGAGGTGTAGGAGGCGACGGCGGCATCCATGCGGGAGAAGTCGTAGAAATATTCCTCCCCGCCCGCCTTCCCTTTCCTTCGTCCCATCTCGAGGGATTCGTCGACGCGCACGACCTGCAAGCCCGTCCGGGCGATCAGCTCCGCCTCGTGCTCGCGGGCTTGTTGTTCCGTCAGGCCATCGGGCAGGGCGGGCACGCCGCCAGGCTTCCAATGGTAGCGGCCCGGGAAGGCACAGATGCCGAGGAAGAACTCGTCGGTCCGCCACGCAGCACGGGCGGCGTGGAGATCCTCGGTCACGGCGAGGTTGCGGATGAGCCGTCCCTGCACCGCGTCCTCCCGCCAGCCGTCGAAGGTGAGGAGATAGGAGCCGAGCCCGGCGATGCGGACCTCGAACGTCTCCTCCGCTGCCGGTGCGACGGAATGCTGGGCCACCGCATGGTTGCGCCAGTCCCAGACCGTGAGGACGCCACGGTCGTAGATCTCCCCATCGACGCCGAGGCGGAGCCGGAAGGGCTGGTCCGTCGGTCCGGTCTGCGTCCACTCGTAGGGACCGGCCTCCGGGACGAGGACGAGCCCTCCGCCGCTGAGGCGGTGTTCGGACAGGACTTCGTGGAGGTAGGGCACGCCCACCTCGGAGAGAATGGGCATGGCGGGCGCCAGCTCCATGCGCCGCGGTTCCGCCGAGAGGAGCGCGGGCAGGACGAGGAGGATCGCGATCCAAGAGGGTCGGGTCGTGGATTCGACCCGGTTGAATGAAAATCCTATCATTTTCCCAAAAAAATCCACGGGGCCTCGGCGAGCTCCCGGGTCTCGGCGCCCTGGCGCTCGCGCACCCAGAGGGGAACGGGCTGGCGGTTGAAGTTGCGTTCGCTCACCCCGAAGAGGTTCAGGGTCGCGTCGGCGACGAGGAAGGCCGGCTCGCCCGCCTTCCAGCCTCCGTTCGAGTCGAGGAAGACGCCGACGATCTCGGTGACGCCTCCGGCGCTGGTCTCGACGAGAGTGCCGGGATTCTCCGCCCGCAGCCCGAGGATCCAGAGCTTGCCGCCGGCGTTGAGGCATTTCAGGCCCTCGCGGCCGCTGTTGAGCTGGCGGCACCAAGCGCTCTGGCCGGGGCCGAGGCGGCCGAGGTGGCCGCGGACGTCGTCTAGGAAGAGGTCGCCCTTGCCCGCGCCTTCGACGTCGCATCCGGTGGTGGAGCCGACGACGAGCGTGCGGGCGCTCTCGTGGCGGATCTTGAGGGGAACCGAGCCGCCTCCGTCGAGACGCTCGATCACGACGACGGGCGCGTCGGGCAGGTTCTGCGGATGCTTCCCGTCGGCGAGGGTCCACACGGGCGCGCCGACGGCGGTGAAGCGGCTTTCCAGACCGACGATCCGCTGCACCGGTCCGCGGATCTCGACGGAGCCGCCGAAGCGGAAGCGGCTGCCGCCGGGCAGGTAGACGGTCTTGGCGCCGGAATCGATCGCCTTCTGCAGGGCGGCGCTGGCGTCGGCCGCGCCCGTGGGGTCCGCTCCAAAATCGAGGAGATTGGCCCAGTCCTTCGCCGGATCGCCCCAGGGCACTTCCGGACTTTCCTTGACGGGGAGATGGGCGATCTCGCCCGCCGTCGCGAAGTCGCCCTCGGGAATCTCGCGGAAGAGCGAGCGGAGATCCCGGTGCGAGCTGTCCTCGGCCACGGTGCCCAGCGCCTCGAGGTCGCCCTTGTCGCGCTCCTTGTCGTCGTTCTCGACGGCCCGGTCGTAGCCTAGCAGATCCACATTTCGGAGATAGAGCCGCCGCTGGTTGTGGATGGCCGGGGCGCCGCGCTCGGGCCTGATGCCGTGGAGATGCGAATCGACCATGGCCACGGCGCCCCACGAATCCTTCTCGTTGTAGAGGGCGGGGACGCGGTTCTCGCTGACGAGCCCACGCACGAAGACCATCTGATGGTAGTTCCACCAGCCGAGACGGCGCTGCCCCGAGAGGAGGATATGCTCGAAGGTGGCGGAGTTCACCGGCCACTTGGTGACGACTCCGTAGTCGAAGCCCTCGACCGCGAGGTGGCGGACGAGGAGAGGGCCGATTTCGTCGCAGTGGCCGAGGTCGAGCCCGATCCGGCCGGAGCCCTCGGCGGCGCGGATCGCGACGTTCCGCACCGTCCCCTGCCCGCTGGCGTTGAACTGCAGGCCGATGGCTCCGGCGTTGCGCGGACCGATCTCGATGGCGAGGTCGCGGACGGCATTGCGGAAGCGCTGTGCCGGAGCGCCGCCGGTCCAGATCACGGCCTTGGGGGTTGCCGCATCGGAAAAGCCCACCGTGCCTTCGCGAAGGCGGAGGATGGAGAGGCCCGCGCCCGCGCCCTGAAGGATGGTGCGCCGGTGCCCGTTGGTGACGCCGTCCCCGACGGGCCAGCGCAGGGTGTCGCCGACGAGATAGACACCAGGCGGCAGGTAGACGATGCGGTTGCCGTTCGGAAAGGCGTCGAGGGCGGCCTGGATCGCGGCGGTGTCGTCGTTCTCGTCGTCGGGCACGGCGCCGTGACTCCGCACATCGACGATGCCGCCGGCGGCGGGGAAGACGATAGGGACGTCGTCTCCGGCGACGGGGAGGGAGAAGACCGCCGCCGTCGCGCAGAGGAAGACCGGAAGGAGCGGGCTCGCCCCGGCATGATCGCGGGGCAATAGGCTTGGAAAGATCATACGAGGACTTTGGCCGGAGACACGTTGCTCATGGAATTGGCTTTTGGGGAGAGGCGGTCTAGGAACTCCAAGGCTTGGGATTCCAGCCGGGCCTCATGCACCACCTCGAATACAGAATCGCCAAGCACGGCGTCTATCCGCACATCCGGCAGATCGTCGAGTCGGGTCTCAAATCGGAGCGGCTTCACGATACAAAGGTGCGACTTTGATTTTGAAGTCGCAAGTTAAGATTGGAGTCGCACCTTCATTTATTGAGAGGGCGAACGAGGCACCTCTCCCTTTCACCGTTCCACAAAGGCTTACGTATCGTTGCAGAAAAGTCCACGAATCCTAATTTTCTGAAAATCGTATCGTCAAAGATCAGCCATGGCTGCATCTTGTTAGAAGGCATCTCACAAATATTGCTTGTACAAATTATATGATGTGTAATATTTAT
>CAYSZN010000469.1:0-1855 GCA_964435425.1 uncultured Akkermansia sp.
ACGCTCCACGAGCGGGGGAAGGCGACGAGATTTTCCGCCGCCGGGGCAATCTCGAGCTCAAGCCGCCTCGTGAAGTCGTCGACGAAATGGTCCCGCTTCGTCTCCGCCCACATCCGGGTCTCCAGCGACTCGACGAAGGCCTGTTCGTCCTTCGAGGCGGAGACGGCCTGCCGCAGCCATTCGTCCTCGGCGAGAGTCCGGCGCAGCTCGCGGACCGATCCGGGCGACTCCCAGAGGCGCTTCACGACTTGGTCGCATTCGTAGGCCGTCGCCGAGCCGTCGCGGACGCGGAGGAGCAGTTCGTCCGCCGGCAGGGCCGCGCTCTCGAGCGTGGAGACGATGTCGAAGGTCCGCTCCGCGACCGCTTCGCGCAGCAGCTCCGAAAAGCGGAGCTCTCCGGCGAGGCGGCCCGCCAGGCCCGCGTCGGTCGTGGCCCGGGCGGAAAGGTCCTCGACCTCCCCGGCATCCGCCTCCCCGTGCAGGAAGCGGCGCAGCAGCTCGTCGTCTGTGGGTTCGGTGCTCATCGTTCGGTCAAAGGGCGGCGGCCAGCCCGATGCGCTGCTCCATGCATTCGCGCAAGGCGGTACGGAGACGCTCCAGCGCCTTCCGCACGGCCGGTGGGTTCATCGAGAATTCCTCGGCGATGTCCTGGGCCGACTGCTCCTCCTCGTAGCGGCGCTTCAGCATGCGCAGGCTCTTCTCGGGCAGCGCCCCGACGCATTCCTTCAGCGCGTTGAGGCGGGCGAGGGCGTAGTCGCCCATCTCCTCCGGCTCGTCGTCGCTGGCCGAGGAGGAGGCGAGGAGGACGTCGGTGAGGTTGTCCGAGAGGATGCGCTTGCGCCGCGCGTCCTTGCGGCGCTCGTTGATGACGAGGTTCCTCGCGATGCCGCGGAGCCAGGCCCCGAAGTCGCGGCTGCGGTCGAATTCGTCGAGGCGGTTGTAGGCGACGATGAAGGCCTCCTGCGCCACGTCGTCGACCCAGAGCGGATCGACCCCGAGCGAACGCACGAAGCCGCGCAGCCCGGCGTGGTGCTCCCGGACCTGCTGGATGAACTGTTCGCGGTCGCTCGACGTCATGTCGCATTTCCCGAAGCTCTTGCCGCAACCCGGGTCGGATGTGACGCGGCTTGGCGTCCCGAAGTCTACTTCCTCGGCGGCGTGGGCGCCAGTCCCGGAACGAAATCCGAAATCCGGGCTTCGGTTTTTCTCCACCACACCCGTCGGACGCCTCACTTGCACGATTGATTCCCGGGCCGGAATGGGGCAGACTCGACAGGGTCGGGTCCCACGTCCGACCCTGTTGGCTTCCCCATCTCCACGGCCTTGAATCGAAACTGGACATCCCGGCGCACCGTCTGCGCGCTGCTCTCGTCGGGACTGGTCCTTCTTCTCGCCACCGCCTCGCAGGCCGTCCCCATGCGTCCGGACAAGCTCAAGGCCATCGACCGCGAGATTGCTGCCGCGATCGACCGTGGAGACATTCCCGGCGCGGTCCTCCGCATCGAGTCGAAAGGCGAGGTCCACGAGAAGGCCTACGGAAAACGCCTCGTCGAGCCAGGCTCGGAGGCGATGACGGTGGACACGGTCTTCGACCTTGCCAGTCTCACGAAGGTGATGGCGACGACGCCCGCGATCCTGAAGCTGCTCGAGGAAGGGCACCTCTCCCTTGGTGATCCCGTGGCCAAGTGGATCCCCGAATTCCTCTCCGGCGGGGTCCGGGCGGAGGCGGCGGAGCCGAAGCCGGAGGTCAAGGAGCGTGGGGGTGTCACCGTGCTCCAGCTCCTGACCCATTGCAGCGGCTTGCCGCCCGGCATCTTCCTGAGCGAGGCGGACTTCTGGGGGCACGACGAGGGCG
>CAYSZN010000469.1:1865-3616 GCA_964435425.1 uncultured Akkermansia sp.
CACGGCGAGGGCGTGCGCCGCGCCGCCACCGTCGGTCTGCTGGAGAAGCCGGGGACGCGCTTCCGCTACAGCGACGTGAACTTCATCCTCCTCGGCGAGATCGTGCGGCGTGTCTCGGGCGAGCGACTCGACGCCTATGTGGAAAAACGGATCTTCGCTCCGCTCGGAATGGACGAGACGGGATTCCGTCCCCGGCCCGAGCGGGTCGGCCGGATCGCCCCGACCACCGTCATTCCGGGATACGGACTCCTCCGCGGCGAGGTCCACGATCCCACCGCCCGCCGCATGGAGGGCGTCGCGGGACACGCGGGACTCTTCGGCACGGCGAAGGACGTCGCGGCCTACGTCCGCCTCTTCCTGAGCGGCAAGGCACCGGACGGGGCGACCATCCTCGCCCCCGGAACCCTCGCCAAGGCGACGACGAACCATCTCCCCGACGCCCTCGGCATCGGGCGGGGCCTGGGCTGGGATCTCTCCTCGTCCTTCGCCAGCCAGCGCGGCGAGAAATTTCCGCTCGTCGGATACGGGCACACCGGCTGGACGGGAACCTCGGTCTGGGTCGATCCGGCCTCGGAGACCTTCGTGATCCTGCTCGCGAACCGTAACCATCCCTCCGAGAAAGGCCGAATCAAGCCGCTCCGCATCCGAGTGGGCACCCTCGCCGCCGAGGCCGTCGGCTACACGGAGACCATTCCGACGCCCGAGCCGCCGCCGGCGCCCGCCCCGTCCAGTTCCGGGGCCGCAGGTGACCCCGTCGGCGTCCTCAACGGCATCGACGTGCTGGAGCGCGACGGCTTCGCCCTCCTCGCGGGCCTGAAGGTCGGGCTGATCACGAACCACACCGGCATCAACCGGGCTCGGCGCTCCACCATCGATCTCCTCGCCGACGCGCCGCAAGTGGAGCTGAAGGCGCTCTTCTCCCCCGAGCACGGCATCCGCGGCGTCCTCGACCAGGACTCCATCGACGACGGCACCGACGCGGCGACCGGCCTGCCCGTCTACAGCCTCTACAAGTCGGAAGGCCGCAAGCCCACCTCCGCGCAGTTGGAGGGGCTCGACGCCCTCGTCTTCGACATCCAGGACATCGGCTGCCGCTTCTACACCTACGTCTCGACCATGGGCCTCGCGATGGAGGCGGCAAAGGAGGCGGGCCTCCGCTTCGTCGTCCTCGACCGCGTCAATCCCATCGGAGGCGCCGTCGTGGACGGCCCCGTGCGCAGCGGCGAGGGCAACGACTTCGTCGCCTTCCACGACATCCCCGTGCAGCACGGCATGACCACCGGGGAACTGGCGCGGATGTTCAACGCCGAGCGCGGTGTCGGAGCCGAGCTGACCGTCGTGCCCGTCGAAGGATGGCAACCCTCGATGCGCTTCGACGAGACCGGGCTGCCCTGGGTCAATCCCTCGCCGAACATGCGCAGCCTGACCCAGGCGATGCTCTATCCCGGCGTCGGCCTCGTCGAGTTCACCAACGTCTCCGTCGGGCGCGGCACCCCCTCGCCCTTCGAGCACATCGGTGCGCCGTGGATCCACGACGGCCGCCTCGCCCAGCGGATGCGCGGAACGGAGCTTGCCGGAGTCGAGGTCCTGCCCGCCCGCTTCACCCCCGACGCCAGCGTCTACAAGGGCGAGGACTGCGCCGGAGTGCGCTTCTACCTCAGCGACCGCGAGCTTTTCCGCCCCCTCGATCTCGGGATCGAGCTGATGCGGGTGCTGCACGCGCTGCACCCGAGGACCTTCACCCTTGAGGA
>CAYSZN010000470.1:0-3605 GCA_964435425.1 uncultured Akkermansia sp.
GGAGTAGGAGACCAAGGCCCTCGTCGAGAAACAGGGCAGTCAGCTTCTCCGCTTCTCATTTCCCCTATTTCACCGGGTTCGGGATACCAACCTCGCCTTGAAACGAATCGGACGATACAGTCCTCTGGAATCTTCACAGTAGTCGTATAACCCGCTTGCCGGGTTATAGAAGCAAAGCGGCTTTTCCTCGGAAAATTGAATCCGTCCTCGGTAACTGCGAGTGCTAGGCGAACCGGCGTCAACGGTATACCATGCCTGACGGTTGCCCCAGAAGACTTGAAACCCAGTTCGGTACACCGGGAAGTGCCGCTTTTTCGAGTTGAAGGCGACGGTGAAATACTCGGAAAGGTTGCCCGAATTGAGAGTGGATCGAGAAAGTTCCTGGGTCGTAAAAACGCCACGAATGCGGCGAATGCGACGGCCATCGCGGGCGATGACGAAGCTGATCCGTCCCTTGTTCTCAATTTTTCCGACATAACGACCCGGCTTGGTGATAGCCGCATCGGTCGTAGCAAGCGGCCAGTTCAAGGTGGTCAGACATGAGAAGACAAGAAGTGACAAACGCATCGGAAATGGCGTAGAAATGGGTAATCCAACTACCGGCTCTCCTATGAAGCGCTCCTCGAGATCGGGGTCAAGCTGAAACCGAGCAGCCCGAAAGACAGGAACAGTGAACCAATATCCAATTCAACAGAACCTCTTCTCCGTCGCCCGCCCTGTGAAGGCGATCAGAAATGACGGAAGAGGCCGATTTCACCTCATCGGAACGGATTCTCGACCCGCACAGCTCCGTAGGCGCGACGATAGAGTTCCTCCCGTGCCCATCCGCGATCCGCAACATTCGTCACAATGCCGGAACAGGCCTGCCTAGCCTCCTCCCTCGCCCGTTGTCTTCCGGTCGCTTCGTCGAACAGACGGAGAGGGAAATTGGCCCCTTCTTCACCGCTACCGTGTTCGACGGCTTCCTCCTGCATGCGATGCACCCGGATGCTGTCCCCGGCGGATTCGAAGAGAATCTCCGTTCCCGGCTCGATCCCGTGGGCCTTGGAAATGGTCACTTGGAGCTTGCTCGTGACTTTGCTCATCTCCTTACTCTGACAAAGAACCTTTCCTTGTCAAACCCGCCCCATCATCGGAACGGACTCGCCTCACGGCAAGGTAGGGCCGCGCGGCCAATCGTGAGTCCAAGATCCACCCCCTCCCCGAGCGGGTCGCTCGGGGCTACCTTTGGACGGGGGCAAGACCGCAGTCCTTCGAACGGCCCCACTCTCCAAAACGCATGAAAGAACCGGCCCACCGCGGCGTATCCATCGCCCATGGCCGAACTCCACCACCGCTACGCCCAGAACGTCCCCGGCATCTACTATGTCGACCGCGAATGCATCGACTGCGACCTCTGCCGCCACCACGCTCCCGAGTTCTTCGCCCGGAACGACGCGGAAGCGCACTCTTTCGTCGTCCGGCAGCCTGACACTCCGGACGAAGTCGCCGCCTGCGAGGAGGCGCTGGACGGCTGTCCTGCCGAGGCCATCGGAAACGATGGCGCGGGGGCGGTGGGGGCCCTCAGTTCGCGGTATCCTTGATCTGCATCCGCGTGCTCGACTTCACCGTGCCGTCGTCGGCGCCCACGGGGCCGGTGATGGTCTCGATGCGCATCTCGTCGACCATCCAGATGTCGCCGAACTTCTTCCCGCTGAGCACCTCGAAGCGCCGGATGGGACGGCCGGAGCGGTCATGGCCGATCATCTTCAGCATGCCGCCGCTGATCTTGTCGATCCAGACCTCGACGCTGGAGTAGAGCCCGGCCCCGTCGGGGTTGCGGATGCTGACGCGGATGCAGTCGCGGCCCTTCATCTTCTCCTGCCGGACGATGCGGGCATTCGGCCAGTAGAGGAAGCGCATGGAGAGATCGTCGTAGGTGATGTCGGTGCCGCGGACGGCCTCGCTGTACTTCGACGCGGGCACGGGCTTCATCTCGGCCCCTCCGATCCCCTCGAAGAGAGCGAAGCGCTGGTTGCTGGTGTCGAGGTAGATCACCTGAGCGGGATCGTTGAAGACGAAGCGGATCGACTCGGGCTTGAGGCTGAGGAGGAAGTCCACCTTCTTCGCGATGCCCATGCGGAGGGATCCGGTGAAGTCCCGGTTGTAGAGCGTATAGCTGAAGCGGACGAGCTTGAGAACCTCGTCGGCGGTCATCTGGTCGATGGACTTGCCGGCGAAGGAGGAGGGTTCGGAGGTCGGCGGCGTCTCCTGCCTCTCGGCCTGGCCGAGGGCGGCGGAGGCGAAGCCGGCGAGGAATGCGGAAACGAGGAGGGCTTTGGTCATGAAGGATGCGGAGTGAACGAGGGGTGAGACGATCCAAGGAAAGCATACATGCAAACGGAAGCTTGGGAAACCGGCGGATTTTTCCCTTGTCGAAGACGATCCCCCGCTGCCATCGTCCCGGCATGGAAAACCATCGCCTCGTGCTGCCGGAGCACATGAACCAGTACGGCTTCCTTTTCGGCGGCTATCTCCTTGCCTGGGTGGACGAGATGGCCTGGATGGCGGCGAGCCGCGACTACCCGGACTGCCAGCTCGTGACCGTGGGAATGAAGGAGGTGGCCTTCAAGCGGAGCGTCCGGAAAGGGACGGTGCTGCGCTTCGAGGCGCTGCGCACGCGGATGGGCGACACGTCGGCCTCGTATTCGGTGAAGGTCTCGAAGGAGGGCGAGGAGATCTTCTCGACCGAGGTGACGCTGGTGAGAGTCGATGCCGAGGGACGCAAACAATCGCTTCCAAAGGGCCGATGATTGGCTAGTCTGTCCGGGACATGAGCACTCCGCGATCCAAATCCCAAGCCAAACGCCGGGTCGTGGTCGTCGGCTCGCTGAACCTCGACCACTTCGCCCGCGTGGAGGCCCTCCCCGTGCCGGGCGAAACAGTGCCGGCGGAGCGGCTCGACTTCTTCCGCGGCGGCAAGGGAGCCAACCAGGCGATCGCCGCCGCACGCCAGGGCTGCCAGGTCGTCCTCTTCGGGGCCGTCGGCGCGGACGAGGGCGGGCTCGCCTACTTGCAGACGCTGGAGGAGGAGGGCGTCTCGACCGCCTGCATCCGCACGGTGCCGGTCCCCACCGGAGCGGCCTTCATCACCGTGGACCGAAACGGCGGGAACATGATCGTCGTGGCGCCGGGGGCGAACGCGGAGCTGAGGCGCTCGGACATCGCCGGCGGAAGGGACCGTATCGCGGAATGCGACGCGCTCCTCGGCCAGTTCGAGGTGCCCACAGCCGCGCTCGTGGAGGCGGCCCAGACCGCGAACCGCCACGACATCCCCGTCGTGATCAATCCATCGCCCTTCCACCCCACCTTTCCCTGGGAGGAGATCCGCACGGACTATCTTGTGGTGAACGAGACCGAAGCGGTGGAGATCCTCGGCTTCCCCCCTTCCCCCTCCTCGCACGAGGAAATCCTGGAGCGCCTGAGGGAGCTGCGAGCGGCCCACCTCATCGTGACCCGCGGGGACGAGGAGACGCTGGTCTTCCCCCGGGAAGGCACACCCTTCGGCGTTCCCGTGCTGTCCGTCCTGCCGGTCGACACGATGGGGGCGGGCGATGCCTTCGTGG
>CAYSZN010000471.1:0-3604 GCA_964435425.1 uncultured Akkermansia sp.
CTTCCGAGGAGCTGCTGAAAAAGGCGCAGCGACCGCTGGGGGAATGGAACGACTACCGCATCCGCGCCGAGGGTCCGCGTATCCAGATCTGGCTGAACGGCATTCAGACCGTCGACTACACCGAGACCGACGAAGGCATCGACGCCAAAGGCATGATCGCCGTGCAGATCCACGGGAACGCGACCGCTTTGGTTCAGTATAAGGATCTGGGGATCGTGGAACTGGGGGAGTGAGTCGAGGATGCCTTGCGGCAGGATGGATCGGGACGTAGACTGTGGCGATGAAGACGATCTCGATCTCCCTCGACGACGGCGAAGCCGAGCGGTTGCAGTCCGTCGCGAACCGCCGCGAGACAACCGTGGAGAGCTTGTTCATCGACTTCGTGAGCCGTCTGGCTGCACGGGAAGACGTCGGAATTCACGGGGAGGACGCTGCCGAAACGCTGGCGCGCACGTTTCGGACCCTGAGCCGTCCGATGAACGGCAAGGGCTACCGCACACGCGACGAGCTGTATGAGCGCTAGGCTGTTTCTGGACACCAACGTGATCGTATATGCCTACGACACGGCCGACCCGGAAAAGCAGGCGAAGGCCCAGACGCTGCTGACCATGTCGGCAGCACGTCGCGATGGGGCGGTTTCGACCCAGGTGCTGGGCGAGTTCTTCCATTCGGTAGTGGTCCGTCGTCGTCTCATGGATGCCTCCGAGGCGCTCCGTATCATCGAGGCTCTGAAGGCCGGATTCTTCGTGGCCGATGTGACGGTCGATCTCGTGGAAGAGGCGATCGAGGTGCATCGGCGGTTTCAGCTTCGCTACTGGGATTCGTTGATCGTCGCGACCGCCCGATCCCTCGGCTGCGAGGAGATTGCCTCCGAGGATTTCAACGACCGGCAGGATTACGGCGGGGTAAGGGTTTCCAATCCCTTTGCCTCCTGATCGGTGTTTTTTCTCCGCCTATGGCCCTTGCTCTTGACGCCATGGCCTCCTTTCCCCGATAACGCTACCGTGCCGCCGATGATCCGCTCTTTCGCGTTCGCTCTCCTCTTCGCCTCCGCCACCGTCCACGCGGAACCCCTCCTGCGCCCCGACGACACCGTCGCCCTCGCTGGCGGGGCGAATACCGAGCGCACCCGTTTCCACCCCTGCCTCCAGACCCAACTCCTCGCCGCCTTCCCCGAAGGCACGCTGAAGGTCCGCAACTTCGGCTGGGAGGGCGATACGGTCTTCGAGCAATGGCGCGACGGGGGCGACCTCCCGCAACAGGCGGACTCCAGCTCCTGGCGGCAGCAGCGCGACTGGCGCGAGCAGCTCGCCGAGGCCGGAGCCACCGTCGTCCTCGCCCAGTTCGGCCAGATGGAGTCGCTCGCCGGACCTGAGGGCCTCCCCGCCTTCCTCGCCGCCTACGAGAAACTGATCGCTGAATTCCAAGGGAGCGCGGGCACTCCTGCCTGCCGGGTCATCCTCGTCGAGCCTGTCGCCTTCGAAGCCTCGAACCTCTCCCACGGCCCCGATCTGCCCGCCCGCAACACCGCCCTCGCCGCCTACACCCAAGGCATCCGCGAACTCGCGACAAAGCTCGGCCTTCCCTTTCTCGCCTTGACCAAGGACGGCGAAGACCGGCCCGGCCTCACCGAAAACGGCTTCCAACTCAGCGAGGACGGCCACCGCTTCGTCGCGGCACGAATCGCCGAAGGGCTCGGCCTCACGCCGAAACCCGACGCCGCCCTCTCCGCCGTCCACCGCGAAGTCCTCGAACTGGAGCGCCTCTGGTTCGACTACTGGCGGCCCATGAACTGGTCCTTCCTCGCCGGCGACCGCACCCACGTCCCCTACTCCCGCGACTGGCGCGACCAGGACAAGCGGCTCTTCCCTGAGGAGATGCGCGATTTCCTCCCCCTCCTCGACCAGGCCGAGGCCAACATCTGCGCCGCCCTCGCGGGCAAACCGACCGCTCCCATCGCCGTGTCCGCCTCCGTCCCCGAAGAGCCGCCCACCGCCAAACCCCAGTCGCCCGAGGAGCAGCTCGCTAGCTTCGAGATCCTCGACGGCTTCGCCGTAAACCTCTTCGCCTCCGAGGCCGACGGCGTCGTCAATCCCGTGCAGATCCGCTGGGACGAGCGCGGCCGCCTCTGGGTCGCCTGCACCCCCAGCTATCCCCAGATCAAGCCCGGCGAAAAGGCCGACGACTACGTCCTCGTCTGCGAGGACACCGACGGCGACGGACGCGCCGATCGCTTCCACAAATTCGTCGAGGGCCTCTTCATGCCCGCCGGGATCGAGCTCGGCGACGGCGGCCTCTACGTCGCGCAGGGCACCGAACTGCTCCACTTCCGCGACACTGACGGCGACGGAAAGGCCGACACCCGGCGCCTCGTCCTCGGTGGCTTCGGCACCGCCGACTCGCACCAGATGATCAACTGCCTCAGTTGGGGCTTCGGCGGCGAACTCTGGTTCTCCCAGGGCCACCACATCTACTCCCGTGTCGAGACTCCCTACGGCGTCGAGACCCTGAACCGCTCCGGCCTCTGGCGCTACCGTCCCCGCAGCGGGCACCTCGATCCCTTTTTCCAGTGGTCCTCCGCCGGGGCGAACTGCTGGGGCGTCTTCACCACCCGCCACGGCCAGCCCTTCCACCAGACCGGAGCCAACGTCGGCGTCTACTACAGCACCCCCGGCCTCGTCCGCTCCGATCTCGCCGTGAACGCGCAGGCCATGAACCTCTGCCTCGCCCCCATCAAGCAGGTCGGCATGGAGTTCCTCGAAAGCAGCCACTTCACCGAGGAAATGCAGGGCCGCATCCTCGTGGGCGGCTACTACGCGAACCTCCTCGAATGGCACGAGCTGCGCTACGACGAAAAGACCGGTCTTTACTCCACCGAACTCCTCCCGAATCTCATCGAGACGAAAAACAAGGTCTTCCGCCCCGTCGATGTCGCGGTGGGACCCGACGGCGCGATCTACGTGGCCGACTGGTACAATCCCATCATCGGCCACTACCAAGCCTCCTACCGCCATCCCGACCGGGACAAGGAGCATGGCCGCATCTGGCGTATCACCGCGAAGGGGCGGCCCCTCGTCCAATACTCTTCGCTCGCCGACGCAACCCTGTCGGATCTGCTCGAACAGATCGACAGCCCCGAGCGCTGGGCGCAATACCAAGCGAAGCGGCTCCTCTTTGAGCGTCCCAGCGAGGAAGTCGTCGCCGCCCTCGATGCTTGGGTCGCCACCTTGAAAACCGAAGGGGAACAGGACGAATACCAACGCCTTCAGGCCCTCTCCCTCTACGAAGCCCACGAGACCCCGCGTCCCGATCTGCTGAAGGAACTCCTCCGCGCCGCCGATTCCCGCATCCGCGCCTACGCCACGCGCACGCTCTCGACCTGGGCGCGCGACGGACGTTTACCCGACGCCCTGACATGGCTCGAAACCCAGATCGCCGACGAGGACCCGCTCGTCCGGCTCGAAGCCATCGTCGCCGCCAGCTACTTCCGCGATCCCCGCGCCGCCGCCATCGCCGCCCGCGCCCTCGACCGCGATTTCAACGACTACCACCACCACGCCCTCGTCAAGACCCTCCACGCCACCCACGGGCTATGGGGACCGCT
>CAYSZN010000472.1:0-1358 GCA_964435425.1 uncultured Akkermansia sp.
GCGTTGATTTCGTAAACCTTCACGATCAGTTCGGGCACGTTTTTCAGCGTCGCGGTCAGGGTCACTTCGTCCGCTGCCGCGAGATGCGCGGGATTGGTCGGGGCGAAGGCGATCTCGACGCGGTCCTTCAGCGCCTGCACCTGCGCGGGGCCGAGGCGGGAGAACCACTGCTGGGCGTCGCCGAGCCCGTTGAGCAGCTTCGTCTCGGCGAAGACGCGTCCCAGCCAGGTCTCGTCGAGGTAGGGGGAGAAGCGGGCCGTGCTCTCGGCCTCGACGAAGAAATGCTCGAGGTATTCCCGCACGAGGGCCTCGTCCGTGCCGATGGGAGGCAGGCCGAGGGTGGCGGTGTGGTCGGCGTTCAGATCGACGGCGGCGATGCCGCGCTGCTGCTGCTCGCGCAGGTAGCCGGCGCGGACGTAGGGCGCGGGCCGGGGCAGGCGGAGGTATTCGAGAAATTCCTCCTCGGGATGCTCGCCGCGCTTCCGGGCGAGGTCGAGGCGGCGGTGGAGGACGGAGGCCTGGAGCGAGCCGAAGGCGGGCGGCAGCGTCCTGACATAACCCCAAACGCGGTCGAGCCAGGCGCGCTCGGCCTCGGGATTGCGGGCGATGGACTCGTCGTCGCTGGGACGGAGGCGGAGGAGGCGCTGATCCACGAAGCGCGGGTCCTGGGCGAGTTCGGGGCGAAGGCCGGCGAGCTCGTCGAGCTGGGCGAGGGTGAGGCGGCGGTGGATCTCGAACTCGCCGAAGCCCTGGCTCTCGCGGCTGCGGAGGTCGGCGGCGATGAGTCCGACGAGCGATTCGTGGTCGGGCCAGCGGAGGCGCGCGAGCAGCTCGCGCCGCTGCGCCGGGGTCAGGTCGACTGGATTGCGGAGGAGGGCGTCGAGTCCCGCGTCGGCGATGCTGGAGAGCGTGCCCTGCGAAAGGGCTTTTTTCAAAAAGGCCTCGCGCGAGACGAGGGCGGGGTCGAGGCGGGTGGGAAAGTCGGGCTTCGCATCGAGCCGCTCCTGCTGGTGGTCGAAGGAGAGGGCGAGGTGGTGCTTCAGGTAGTCGATCGTCTCCTTGGGATTCTGTCCGTATGTCAGGAGCGCCTGGCGGTGGCGGATCTCGAGGTAGCGCTCCGTCTCTCCGTGGCCCTGCTTCCAGGATTCGAGCAGGGGTCCGACCTCGGCGAGACGTCCCTCGTTCTGCGCGTGGAGGGCGGAGTAGTAGAAGAAATCCTCTGTGCCGGGGATCAGCTCCTTGATCGCTTCGACGCGGTCCTCGGCGAGGGCGAAGCGTTCGACGAATCCGATCTCGCCATCGGCGCGGACCTGGGTGAAGGGAAGGGGCACGAGCATGAGGGAAAGGAGGTGGGCAGG
>CAYSZN010000472.1:1458-3596 GCA_964435425.1 uncultured Akkermansia sp.
GAGTTCATTTCCCAGCACGCCCTCGTCTCCGTCGCCGTGGCGGGTATCTTCGGTCTCCTCGTAGGATGGCTTTCGACGCGCCGGACGGGCGACGGCGGTGCCTCCTCCCCGTCGGAAGAGGCGGCTCCGGGCCTGCCCGAAATGAAGTGGCGGCACGAGAAGCTGATCCTCGTCGAGCGTCAGCAGGTCGAGAAGCAGCAGCGCCTCGACGCCTTCGCCGAGGCCTCCCGCCATTTGGAGACGATGGAGGAGCAGGCGGCGGCCCTGAGGATCTTCGTCCTCGCCGAGCGGGTGCGGGAGGCACGGCAGAAGGTGGGGTCGGATCTTTCCCGCATGAAGGCGGTGCGCGACCGCCTGGACGGGATTCTTGCGCCGATGGAGCGCGGACGGGAGGTCGTGGGAGCCTGCCGGGGAATGGCCGAGGCCCAGGCCGTCCGCCTGGAGGAGGCGCGCGAGGCCTTGAGGGGCATCGCCGACGAGATTCTGAGGATCGAGCGGTCGGCGGAGGGCGAAGCTCCCGATTTTTCCGATCCCGCCGGGCTGCGCCGGAATCTGAAGGATCTGAAAGGCCGGATCGTCTCCCTGCCGCAGGGATGGGCGACCTCCGGCGAGGAGACGGACCGCCGCATCCGCGAGCTGCTCGCGACGGTGGACGAGTCGTCGCTGGCTCCGGTGCGCGAGGTGCTGCTGGTGGATGGCTCCCTCACCGCATCGCTTGCCGGGACGGCGGGCATCGATCTGCCCGGGGCCATTGGATCGGCCATCGCCGCCCTGGACCGGCTCGCGAAATCGAGGGAGAGCAAGCCCGAGGCCCCCGTGGAGCCCGAGCCGTCCGAGGCCCCGTCCGCATCGCTGTCGGCGGAAACACCCTCTGGCGAACTGGCCTTCGACTTCGGATTCCCTGCTCCTGCGGAGTCCATGCCCGGTTTCCGGGGATTGGAGGAGCTTTCGGCCCCATCGCTGCGGCCGGCCAAGGGATTCCACGACTTGACGAACGGCGGGGGGATCTTCCCCGAAGCGGCTCCGGAGGAACCTGCCACGGCGAACGAGGATGGCGAGCGGAGTCTCGTCCTCTTCTGCTCGAACGACGTCGAGCTGTGGGGCAAGACCATCTATCGCGGCGCCCGCTGCCGGGCCCGTGCCATCGCGGAGTTCCCTGCCTGGGCGAACTGGATCTCGATCCGCCGCCTCGACACGGGCGAGCGGGTCTTCGCCCCCATCCGCACCGCGAGTCTCCGGAATGGCCAGAGCGCCGATCCCTTTGGCTTCAACGGGACGAACGAGCTGTTCTACGGAGCGAGGCATCTCGGGTTCTTCTCCGAATCGTGCCCCAACGAGGTCGAGACCCGCTTCACCTACGGCGGCTGGGGATTCGGCCACCGCGCCCAGGAGATCGCCCCCGAGGTCGAGCAGCTCCAGGCGGCTGGCTGGGAAGGGCGCGAGATTCCCTCCGACACGGTCTTCGAGATCGTGATCCACGAGGAGCTGCCCTCCCTCGGCCCCTGCGACCGCGTGCTGGAACGGGTGAAAGCCTGAGCGGGGGCTCGGAGCGGCCGTACCGTTTTCGCGTGAACCCTGCGGCGTCTTCCGCTACCATGCCCCCGATGACCCTGACCGACTTGGGCTGGAGCGTGTTTTTCGAGGAAGCCTTTTCGCGTGTTGCGAAAGCGGGCTGGGTTCCGGCGCGCCTGATCCGCGACAACAAGATCACCTACGGCGCCCTCACCGATGAGGGCGAGGAATACGAAGTCGTCATGAGCGGCAAGGTCTACCACGACGCCGCCACCGATGCCGAGCTGCCCGCCGTGGGCGACTGGGTCGCGCTGGAGATCGGCACGGGCGAACTCGACCACGTCATCCGCGCCCGCCTGCCCCGCCGGACCTGCTTTTCCCGCAAGGCTCCGGGCCGCAGCACCGAGGAGCAGGTCCTCGCCGCGAACGTCGATCTCGTCTGCGTCGTCACCGACGCGGGTGCGGACCTGAACCTGCGGCGCATGGAGCGCTACTTCGCCCTCATCGGACGCAGCGGGGCGCAGGCTCTCGTGCTCGTGAACAAATGCGACCTCTTCCCCGAGGAGCAGAACGAGGAGGCCGCCGCCGCGATCCGCGCCCTCTGCCCCGAGGCCGAGGTCGTCGTC
>CAYSZN010000473.1:0-3567 GCA_964435425.1 uncultured Akkermansia sp.
TCGGACGGGGCGAGCCGCTCGCCGAATTCTACGCGACCGACCGCTTCGAGGTGCGTCTCCCCGTTCCCCGGCAGGACGCCGCCTTTCTCGAAATCGACGGGCGCGAGATCGAACTGCGCGAACCCGGCGGACGCGGTCGCACGTGGCGGGCCACACTCCACCGCACCGAGGGCGAAATCCGCCGCGACGACCGCACCATCGTCGTCGTCGCCCGCCTCGACGGAGCCTCCCCCGACGCGCCGCTGCCGGGACAGTTCGTCGAGACCGGACTGCCCGGACGCGTCGTCCCCGGCATCGTGCGGGTGCCGCGCCGCGCCTTCGCCACGAGCGATCGCGTCATGGTCGTGGGCGACGGCCACACCGTGACGACCCGGCCCGTCGAGATCCTGCGCACCGAGCGCGACGAGGTGCTGGTCTCCTCCGGGATCGAGGACGGCGAGCAGCTCTGCGTCACCGCCCTAGCCGCCGTGATCGAGGGCATGGAGGTGAAAGTCGTCTCCCGCGACGGCGTCCCCGTCATCGCCCCGCCCGACGCGCCATGAAAAGCCTCATCTTCTTCTGGGCGCGGAACCGGGTCGCCGCGAACTTCCTCATGGTCGCCCTCATCGTGGGCGGCCTCTTCACCTGGATGCGGCTGCGGAAGGAGATCTTCCCCGACATCGCCTCGAACTTCATCACCGTCCAGACGGCCTATCCGAACGCCACGCCGGAGGAGGTCGAGAAAGGCGTCTGCGTGCCCGTCGAGGAGGCGATCCAGGATCTCGACGGCATCGCTCGGCTCGCCTCCTACAGCGTCGAGGGGATGGGCCTCGTGAGCGTCGAGGTCGCGGCGGGCAAGGACGTGCGCAAGGTGCTGAACGACATCAAGAGCCGCGTCGATGCGATCCAGAACTTCGCCGAGAGCGTGGAGAAGCCCATCATCGCCGACGTTCTCCTCCGGAACCAGGTGATGAGCCTCGCCATCACCGCCGACACGGACGAGCGCACCCTGCGCGCCCTCGCCGACGCGGTGCGCGACGACCTCCTTGCCTTCACCGGGAAAACCCCGGAGACGGCCTTCGAGAAGCTGCGTCGCGACCTCGCCAACCTCCTCCTCGGCGAAGCCCGCATCACCCAGATCACCCTCGCCGGGGTGCGCGATCACGAGATTTCCATCGAGGTCTCGGAGAACACCCTGAAGGAGTTCGGCCTCACTTTCAGCCAAGTCGCCGACGCAGTGCGGGCCACCTCCATCGACCTGCCCGGAGGCTCGGTGCGGACCGGGGCGGGCGAGATCCTCATCCGCGCGCAGAACCGCCGTTACGGCGCTGCGGAGATCGGCGACATCACCGTGATGACTCGTCCCGACGGCGGCGTCGTGAAGGTCTCCGACCTCGCCACCGTCATCGACGGCTTCAAGGAGGAGGATCTCCACTCGCGCTACGACGGCCACCCCGCCATCGTCCTGAACATCTTCCGCACCGGCGGCGAGGACACCCTGCGCCTCGCCAAGCTGGTGCGCGAGTTCGTCGCGGAGAAGCACGCCCACGTCCCCAAGGGCGTCGATATGGAGATCTGGAACGACGAGTCCGTCCTCCTCGAAGGCCGCATCAAGCTCCTCCTCGGGGACGGACTCCAGGGCTTCCTCCTCGTCTATCTCGCCCTCGCCCTCTTCCTGCGTCCGGCGCTCGCCTTCCACGTCGCCCTCGGCATCCCCATCGCCTTCGGCGGGGCCATCCTCGCGCTGCCCTACGGCGACATCTCGATCAACATGATCTCCCTCTTCGCCTTCATCCTCGTGCTGGGGATCGTCACCGACGACGCTATCGTCGTGGGCGAGCGGATCAACGAACGGATCGAGCGCGGCGAGCCCGCCCACCTCGCCGCGCCGCGCGGCACCTGGGAGGTGATGAGCGTGGCCGCCTTCGGCGTCTTCACCACGATGATCGCCTTCACGCCCATGCTCGCGGTGCAGGGCGTGAGCGGGAACATCTGGCGACAGATCCCCTGGATCGTCATCCCCGTGCTCGTCGTCTCCCTCATCGAGACGAACCTCATTCTCCCCGCCCACCTCAGCCACCTGAAGCCGGTCGATCCGAACCACCCGAACCGCTTCCTCCGGCTCCAGCAGCGCATCGCGGGCACGCTGGACCGCTTCATCAAGCACGTCTACGGCCCCCTCCTTGACCGGCTCATCGTCTGGCGGCACGCCACCGTCGCGGCCTTCGCCGCCGTCCTGCTGATCACCCTCGGCCTCCTCGCGAGCGGACGGCTCGTGAAGTTCGAGTTCTTCCCCCGCGTCGAGGCCGAGCTCATCAGCGCCAAGCTCACCCTGCCGAACGGCGTCCCCGTCGAGACGACCGAGGTCGCGGTGAAGAAAATCGAGGAGGCTGCCCTCGCCATCCAGCGCGAGGTGCAGGACGAGCAGGGCCGCCCCATCATCAAGCACCTCCTCGCCAGCGTCGGTTCGCAGCCCTACACGCCGGGGCTTTCCTTCGAATCGAGCCGGGGAGTGAACCTCGGCGAAGTCACGGTCGAGCTGCAAGGGGCCGACTCGCGCAATCGACCCGAACTCCTCGCCGACTCCATCATCGCCGACTGGCGCCGGCGCGTCGGACCCATCCCCGGTGCCGTCGAGCTTTCCTTCATGCTCCAGACCGCCGCCGGAGGCAACGCCATCGACCTCGAACTGACCGGACCCGACATCGGGGAACTCGCCGCCGCCGCCAACTTCGTGAAAGCCGAGCTGGCGAAGAACGAGGACGTCATCGACATCGCCGACAGCAACCTCGACGGCAAGCGCGAGGCGAAGCTCGCCATCACCCCGCTCGGCGAATCCCTCGGCCTGCGCCTCGAGACCGTCGCCCGCCAAGTGCGACAGGCCTTCTACGGCGAGGAGGTGCAGCGCCTCCAGCGCGGGCGCGACGAGGTGCGCGTCTATGTGCGCTACCCGCGCGAGGAGCGCCGCAGCCTCCAGAACCTCGCCGACATGCGCCTGCGCGACGCGCGCGGGGCCGAGATCCCCTTCAGCGAAGTCGTCGCCGCCGAGGAGGGGCGCGGCTATGCCACGATCCGGCGGGCGAACCGCTTCCGCTCCGTCAACGTCACCGCCGACATCGACCGCTCCAACCCCGAGGCCAACGCCAACGAGGTCGTCGAGTGGATGAAGACGGACATCTTCCCCCGCATGACCCGCGACCACCCCAGCGTGATGTGGGACTTCCAAGGCGAGCAGAAGGACCAGCGCGAGAGCGTCTCCGACCTGCTGAAGGGCTTCGTCCTTGCCATGGCCGGCATCTACATGGTCCTCGCCCTGCCCCTGCGCAGCTACACCCAGCCCATCATCGTCATGTCGGTGATCCCCTTCGGCATGATCGGCGCGGTCGCCGGACACATCCTTTTCGGGATGAACTTCAGCGTCATGAGCATGATCGGCGTCATCGCCCTCGCCGGCGTCGTCATCAACGAGAGTCTCGTCCTCGTCGAGTTCATGAACCGCTACCGCCGCGAAGGCCACAGCGTGGCCGAGGCCGTGGTCAAGGGCGGGCGGGATCGCTTCACCCCGATTTTCCTGACCTCGATCACCAG
>CAYSZN010000474.1:0-3565 GCA_964435425.1 uncultured Akkermansia sp.
CGCTCCGCGGCGGCCCGCAGATGGTCGCGCCAGGCATGCACGAAGGCCGGGAGCAGGTCGGTCGGTTGAAAGATCTGGTCGAAGCCGTCGGCGGGATACTTGTCGAGCTCGGTCTGCGCCTTCAGGTAGTCCGCGAGCCGCTCCCTCGCGCGGTCGCCCGCCTCCGCGCGATGTTTCGCCATCGCCGCGTTGCGCGCCGCGAGCCGTTCCAGATGGGCCTTCCGGAAGGCCTCGTCCCCGTGCTCCAGCAGGACCAGCATCTCGATGCTGCTGTCGAAGACACCGTGGAGGGAGTAGTAGTCGGCCGCCGGGATGGGATCGTATTTGTGGTCGTGGCAGCGGGCGCAGGAGACCGTCAGGCCGAGCGTTCCCCGCGTGACGACGTCGATGCGGTCGTCGATGATGTCGTGCTTCACCCCGAGGAAGCGGCGTCCGATGGTCAGGAAACCCATCGCGGCCTCGTCGCCGGGGCGGCGGTCCCGCATCTGGTCCGCCGCGAGCTGGAGCATGAGGAAGCGGTCGTAGGGCAGATCCTCGTTCAGGGCCGCGACGACCCAGTCGCGGTAGGCCCAGGCATGGGGCCAGCGCTTCTCCTCGCGGGCATAGACGTAGCCCTTGGTGTCGGAGTAGCGGGCCACGTCGAGCCAGTGGCGCGCCCAATGCTCGCCGTAGTGCGGGGAGTCGAGGAGCCGGTCGACGAGTTGCTCGTAGGCGTCCGGCGACGGATCGCCAAGGAATTCCGCCAGCATCCCATCCGATGGCGGCAGGCCTGTGAGGGTGTAGGAAAGGCGACGGGCGAGGGTGCGCCGGTCGGCCTCCGGCGAGGCTTCGAGTCCGGCCCTCTCCCTCCGCTCCGCCACGAAGGCGTCGATGGGATAGGCAGCCTGTCCGGGGATTTCGGGATCGCGGAGCGGCTGGAAGGCCCAGTGGCGTCTCGCCATCTCCTCCCGGTCCGCCGCCGAGGTCACGGAACGGTTTTCCGGCCAGGGCATGCCCATGGCGATCCATTGCTCGACGGCATCCGCGAGGCGGGGCTCCAGAACACAGGCAGCCGGCTCGGTGGAACGCCCCCGCACCGTCCGCAGCAGTTGGCCGTCGGCCTGGGAGCTGGCGACCCCGTCCCGCGAATCGAGGCGCGTGTCCCCATCCTGCCGGTCGGGACCGTGGCAGGAGACGCAGCGGGTGGCGAGGACGGGACGGATCTCCGTTTCGAAGAACACCTCCTTCTCCGTGGTCTCAGCCGCCAGGACAAGGCCTCCCGCAGCAGCGACGGCGAGAGCGGCAATCCGACAGACAAGCTCCCGTAGCGGAAAAGGAGAATGCGTTCGTTCAAAAGCGGCGGCCATGGTCCAGGCGGGCGGTGTTCGGGCGACGCAAGCCAGCGAGCCCTGCCTCGCATTATAGAGGATCGGCGTCCTCCGGAACCAGTCCGGTCTTGGCCGCAAACGAGCCATGGGCCACCCCGGCCCGAAAACGGGTTGCTTCGGCAAGGAAATCGAAATAGAGTCTATTTGAACACTTTTACCATGTCCAACCCCTCCGATCCATCCCGGAAGCAGATCCGCAACTCCACCGCCGAGTTCCTGATCTTCTCCGCCCAGTCCGGCGGCGACAGCCTCGAAGTCCGCTACGAGGATGAGACCATATGGCTCACCCAGAAGCTGATGGCCCGACTGTTCGACGTCGATGTCCGCACCGTCAGCGAGCATTTGGGCAATATCTTTCAGGCGGGCGAATTGGATCCAAATTCAGTTGTCCGGAATTTCCGGATAACTGCCGCCGATGGCAAGCTCTACAACACCCAGCACTACAACCTCGACGCCATCATCTCCGTCGGCTATCGCGTCAACTCCCTGCGCGCCACCCAGTTCCGCCAGTGGGCCACCAGCGTCCTGCGGGACTTCGCCATCCGGGGCTACGTCCTCGACCGCAAGCGGATGGAGAACGGCACCTTCCTCAACGAGGACTACTTCGAGCGGCTGCTGGAGGAGATCCGCGAGATCCGCCTCAGCGAACGCCGTTTCTACCAGAAGATCACCGACATCTACGCCACGGCCATCGACTACCACAAGGACGCGCCCACCACCCGCGACTTCTTCGCCAAGGTGCAGAACAAGCTCCACTTCGCCATCCACGGCCACACCGCGCCGGAGCTGATCCGACAGCGTGCCGACAGCAACCAGCCCCACATGGGCCTGCAAACCTGGGAGAACGCCCCCGAAGGCAGGATCCTAAAATCCGACGTCTCCATCGCCAAGAACTACCTCACCAAGGAGGAGCTCGAATCCCTCGGCCGCATCGTCAACGCCTATCTGGAGCTCGCCGAAGACCGCGCCCAGCGCCGCATCCCCATGACCATGGAGGACTGGGCCAAACGCCTCGACGCCTTCCTCGAATTCGACGACCGCGAAGTCCTCAAGGACGCCGGGAAAGTCAGTACCAAAATCGCCAAAGAGCACGCCGAATCCGAATTCGAGAAATTCCGCCCCCGACAGGATCTCGAATACCTCTCCGACTTCGACAAGGAAGTGAAAACGCTGCAATCCAAAGGCAAGCCATCATAAGGCTTCCCTCGAAACGTCATCCGTGTCATTCGGGTCAAGGGGATAGGCAAAAGGAACATCCCCAGAGAAAGCAACCATCGGAGGCAGCTCTGTAGCCGAGATCATCGAACTCGGTCGAACGTCACGGGGACATCCGAACCGCGCCCAATGGACGCGGCAACAGACGCTGCCGCGCCAATCCAGTTCCTTCAGCCGAACGCAACACCCCTCTGCATCACCCTCCTTGCTGGAACGGGCCACTAGCGCTCCGCCACCACCGCCCGGTGCGCCACCCCCTGCAAAAACCTCGCGTCGTCCGGGTCGATCCCCTTGGGCACGTAGGGATTGCCGACGGCGCTTTCTCCGAAAAGCACTTCATACCAGACGCAGGCGCCGAGATACTCTCCGGCGAGATTGGCGTGGTGGCCGTCCATTCCGAGCTTGGACTCGCCACCTCCCTTCGGTTTCGCCCAGCGCCAGCCGATGTGCAGCGAATGCCGCTGCTCCGGCAGGGCGGGAGGCTGCGCGGTCTTCGGATCGAAGACAGGATCGGGCCGGAATCCCCAATCCTCGTCGGTGTCGGCGAGGAAAAAGGCGTCGCCCACGGGAATAACTCCGGCACCGAGCTCCGCGGCGATGGTCCGGTAGGCCTCGGTCAGGCCGCGATACATCTCCTCCTGCGTCTGCGGCTCCCCTTTCTTGCCGTTGGGTTTCGTGAAGCGCGGATCGTCGACCCGATAGGCCCAGGTCTGATGCATGAGCAGCTTCGCCGTCGGCGCGTGCTTGGCGATGCGCTCCGCGAGCTGCCCCGCGAAGGGCCGGTAGGTGCGGAGGTCGTGGCTCCTGATGCTGGCCTGCTGGATCGTGACGAAGTCCCAGGCGTCGGCGCGGAGCTCGTCCTCGAGGCTTCGCCCGTTCGCGTAGAGACCCTTCGGATCGGCCGGGTCGACCTCGTGCGTCTGCGCCTTCGTCGCGTGCAGTTCGAGCGAGGCCCCGCCGACGACGATGGGGCGGTGGACGAG
>CAYSZN010000475.1:0-3565 GCA_964435425.1 uncultured Akkermansia sp.
ACCACCACGCCCTCGTCAAGACCCTCCACGCCACCCACGGGCTATGGGGACCGCTCCTGACGGAAGGCCGCGTCTTCGAGCACGACACGCATCTCCTCTTCGCCCTCAAGCACAGTTGGGTCGAGAACAATCCCGACGACTTCAAGAATCTCGGTGGCGGGGCCGTTGACTACCATCCCAAGGCCGCTTCCGGCGATGTCCGCAAGATCGTCCTCCAGCAAGTCGAGCGTCTCGCCGGCCAACCCGACGAACTCGTCTGGCTGGTCGCCCTCACCGACCACGCGACGGTCGAGGATCTGCCCCTGCTTCTTGAGCGCGGAACGAAGCACCCCGGTCTGCTCGCCCTTGTCCGAATCGCGCCCGCCTCCGATCCTGCCGCCCTTCTGGAGCCGCTCTGGACGCACCCCGATCTCAAGGTGCGAGACGAAGTCGTACGTTTGGCGGGGCGATGGAAAGCCCGCGCGTTCACCGAGCGCATCCGCGAATTCGCCTTCGATGAACGCTCGCCGTTGCGCGGCGCCGCCTTGGAGGCCCTCCTCGTCCTCGACACCGATGCCGCCGTCGCCAGCGGACTCGAAAGCCTCCGCCACGTTGCCGAACCCCAAGCCGCCATCCCGGTCCTCTCCTTCTTCCTCGGCGAGGCCGAGGGCCGCGCCGGACTCATCCGCGCCTTGGAAGCCCCCGAAGCCCTGCCCACGCCCGCCGCCAAGCACGTTCTCCAAGCCCTCAACCAGATCGGACGCGCCGAGCCGAAGCTGACCGGGCCGCTCATGAAGCTCGCCGGACTCAACCCCGCCCTGCCGCCCTACACCAAGGAATCTGTCGCCAAGCTCGTGAACGACGCCCGGACCCACGGCAACGCGGAGGAGGGCAAAAAGGTCTACGAAAGCGCCGGTTGCATCGCCTGCCACCAGCCCGGAGCCCCCGGCAATCCTCTCGGACCCGACCTCAGCGCCATCGCCCGCGGCCTGCCTCCCGAACTCATCGCCACCGAAGTCGTCTGGCCCGCCCTGAACGTGAAGGAAGGCTACGAAGCCGCCACCGTGACCCTGAAGGACGGCACCGTCGTGACCGGCTTCAAACAGACCGAGACGACCGAGGCCATCGCCATCCGCGACCTCGCGACGGGGGAGGTGCGGACGATCCCGAGAAGCGAGACGAAAGAGATCCAGTCCGGCGGGACGGTGATGCCTGACGGCTTGACGGCGGGGCTGGACGAGCGCCAGTTGGCGCATCTGCTGCGGTATTTGATGGGGTTGGGGGAGTGATGGGGGAGATTTCAGTGTCGGCCCTTTGCCCTATAGGCTTGGCAAGCCTCGCTCCCAGTCAACCACAGCGAAACACTTGGGTGAACGGCAGAAAGGCAGGTTTCCAAAGGTGCCCTTCTATGATAAAAAGGTGAATGAGCCACAAGGGAAACATCGTGGAGCTTTTTCAGAACCCGGACGGGTTGGTGAAAATCTTCGGAGAAGACGGAGTGCCGAGTTTTCAGAATGTGGAGGTTATCCGATTGGACTTAAGGGCAGGGGAGAGAACTGCCTGCTTGGTTATAGACCTATCCGAGTATCCCAGTGAAGCGCCAAAGAAATGGAAGGCATGGGAAGCGAATGTCTGTCAGGTGGAGTTGACGATGTTTGCGTTGGAGGCGGTTTCCATCAAAGGTTTCTGCTCTCCGTTCAAATGCGATCTCAAGGCCGTGCGCCAAGCCGACGGGAGTCTGGAAGTGCGGGCCGGAGATAGTGAAAGGTTCGTGGCGATTCAGTCGGAATTCATTCGGGTGAACAAGGTCAGTGCATATCGGAACGGCAGGCTTCCTGCGGCAGGAAGCATTTCTTGAAGTCCCCTTTTTGCGAGACAAGCCCGCAGGAAGCTCGACGGTCCGCCAGGTTTTGGAGTGCGGCGGCCCTCCGCCGCTTTGAGGACGTCCGTGCGCGTCGGCATCGGCAACTGCGCAACGGGTTGGCAGGGGCGATATATCGCCCGTAGCGGCAAGGGTCGGCGGGCGTTCTCATCCAAAGCGGCGGAGGGCCGCCGCACTCCAAGACGCTGCCGCGCGAATCCGGCTCCTGCGACCCGGCGCAAAGGCACCCTCCCCCGGATGACGCAATTGAAATCGCCGCAAAACGCCTGCAACTTCCCATCCACCCTTCCAACACCGATGCCTTCCCGACTCCTCCTCCCCTTCCTCGTGGCCTGTCTTCTGGCGCTCCTTCCGACAGTGCGGGCGGAGCTGCCGCCCCGCATCACGGTGCGATGCGGGGAGGTGACGCTGCTCCTGCGGGCGGCCTCGCAATGGACGCCGGGGCGGATCGATTTTCGGGGGACGCCGATGACGACGGAGAGCAGCGCCTACGGCACGGTCTTCTCCTTTCCGGGCGTCGGCTTCATCGGCACCGGCCATCACGAGAACGAGCCGGAGGATCTCGGCGCGCTCGCCTTTTTCCTCGACGGAAAGGCGGTCGAGGCTCCGGGCGCGGAGCTTGAGGGCGGGAGCTTCCGCTTCGAGCGCGAATCCCGCGTTCGGTCCTTCCGGCTGCGGAGCGTGGTCGAGCTGAGGGACGGCCGTCTCTACGAATCCGCCCTGCTCCGGGCCGACGAGGACACGCCGCAGAAGCTGCTCTACCACTTCATGCACGCCTGGGTGCCGACGGTGTCCGCCTTTCTCGCGGGCAAGGACGCCTCTCCCGGCGAGGTGGTCGCGGGGACGCTGGGCGACAGCGAGGAGGAGGTCCGCGCCTTCCGCATCGGGGAGCGGGTCGACTGGGTCGCAGTCTACGAGCCGGCGAGCCGGCGCTTTGCGGTCTCGCGCCTGCTGGAGGCTCCGGCCTCGGGCGGGCATGTGTCCCTGATCTGGAATGTGCCCGGCACCTACCGGAAGTACTACCTGCGCTGCTTCGCCGACGACACCGTCCCCGCAGGCTTCGAGGGGCTCTGGCGCATGGTGACCGCCTTCGGCGAGAGCGGGGAGGAGGACTGGCAGGCCGCCGCCCGCGGGCTGGCGGAGGCGCTGCGGAAGGAGCCCTGAGGCCCGCCGGAGCGGCGCGGAATTCTAAGAATGGCAGGATCAGGCCCGTTCTTTCCCTTGAAAAGGCTTTTCGGCCTCCTCGATCCAGTGTAAAATCCCCAGCGTCCTGTCGTCGAACACGGACGTCCCAAGGACACGACACCCTACAGACTCCTCCGCTCCATGGTCCCCGCGAAATTCCCTTCCGCCTTGCTTCCGGGCTTGGCCGTCCTTCTCGCCTCCTTCCTCGCCGTTCCCGCCGTCCCGGCGCAGAACGAAACCCAGTACGGCGATCTCGCCCTGCGCGTCGTCGGGATGCTGGAGGACGAGCACTTCCTCCGCGAGCCCTTCAACGACACGATGTCCGAGCGGACCCTCGCCGCCTATCTCGAGGCGCTCGACTACAGCCGCATCTACTTCACGAAGGAGGATGTGGACGGATTCAGGACGAAGTTCCTCACCGCCATCGACGACCAGGTCCGCAAGGGCGGCATCCCGGCGGCCTTCGAGATCTTCGCCGTCTACGAGGAGCGCATCCGCGACCGCGTCGAGATGGCCAAG
>CAYSZN010000476.1:0-3564 GCA_964435425.1 uncultured Akkermansia sp.
TGCCCGTCAGCTCGAGGAGGTTCTTCGCGGCGGCGTTGAGGTCGTAGTTGTAGACCGGAGCGACGAGGACGAGAGCCTCGGTTTCGGCCAGTTCGGCAGTGAGGGCGATGGTCCGTTCGTCCCGGTAGCAATGGAATCCGTCGCAGGCGGGGAGGTCCCGCTCGGACAGGTGGATCGGGAGCGCTTCGTGCCCGGCCTCCGCCAGCAGCGCCGCGAGAACATCGGCGAGGTGGGCGGGCTTCCCGCCGGGGGCGAGATTGGCGTTGAGAATGGCGACCTTCATCCAGGCAGGAGAGACGAGGAAAGGGGATCGAGCAAGTGGGGAATGGGTCATGGGGGGCACCTACTCATACTCCTTACTCTTACCTCTTACTCCATCCCGAACGTCCGAGGAGTAAGAGTAAGGAGCAAGAGGTAAGAGTAAGAGGCGAAACATTGCGGGCTTGCTTCGGAGCGGCGTGTCGGGCACCCTTTCCCTTCGTTCCGATGCTTGGTCGCTCCTCTGGATTCCGATGGCTCGCTTTCGTCCTTCTGCTCCTCGCAGGAGAGGCGCGGGGGCAGATCCGCACGGCGTTGGAGCTGCGTTCCCTCCCGCCGGACGTGGCCAAGACGGGCGCTCCGGTGGAGTTGCGGGGCGTCGTCGTCTTCGTCGATGCGCCGAGCACGGTGTTCTTCCAGGACGAGACGGCCGGGGCCTTCTTCCGGCTCGAGGGGCGAGATTCTCCCGCGCCGGGCGACGAGGTGAGGGTGCGCGGCGTCTCCTCGCAGGGCCTCTATCTTCCGGGCATCGAGAAGGCGGCCTTCGAGGTGACCGGCCGCCCCGGCCTGCCCGAGGCGATCCCGGCGGGTTTCGAGGATCTGCTCTCGGGCCGCTACCACTACCAGCGCGTCTCCGTCGAGGGCATTGTCAGGACGGTCGCGCCCGATGGGGAGGCCGCCTCGCTCCTGCGGCTCGACCTCGGTTCGCGGGTCGTCTCGGTGCGCATCGGGACCGCTCCGGAGCAAGGGCTGGACCTCGTCGATGCGCGGGTGCGTGTCGTCGGTCTCGCCGCCGGAGAGCTGAACCACCGGCGTCAACTGGTGGAGCCCTACCTGCGCTGCGGCGACTGGGGCGATCTCGAGACGCTCGTGCCGCCCCGGAGGCCCGCTGATGTTCCCGAGGTCTCGCCCGAGGAGATTCTCAATTTCGCCGTCGGCGGCACCATGCGCCACCGCGTGCGCCTCGGCGGTGCTGTCCTCGCCAGCTTCGAAGGCGGCGAGGTTTTTCTCCGCAGCGGCGAGTCGGGCGTCGGCGTCCGCCTTCTCGGTTCGGAGATGCGTCCCGAGACTGGCGACGTCGTGGAGGTGCTCGGATTTCCGGAAATGGACCGCTTCAGCGCCTGGCTCGTCGATGCCTCGCTCGTCTCGCGGCGGGCCGAGGGGGAGAGGCCCGATCCGCTCCCCGTTTCCCTCGCCGACTTGCTGAAAGGGCTGCACGACAGCGATCTCGTCGTCCTCGAGGCGGATCTCGCCGATCTCCATCGCAGCGACCGCGGCGGCGTGCTGACGCTGCGGGACGGCGGGGGCGCGATCCGTGCGGAGCTGCCCGCCTTTCCCGCAGACCTCGAGGCGGGTTCGAGAATCCGCGTCTCCGGGATCGCCGTGGTCGAGTCGGCGCGGCGCTCGGGCGAATACCGGGCCGAGCCGGAGCGCGTCGTCCTGCGCCTGCGCGGACCGGAGGATCTCGCGGTGCTGCGCGCGCCCTCGTGGTGGACGGCGCGTCGTCTCGCCGTCGCGCTCGTCGTCTTTCTCGTCGCAACGGTGCTCGCCGGACTGTGGATCGCGTTGCTGCGCCGGCAGGTGGTGCGGCAGACGGCGGCGCTGCGGCATCGCATCGAGCACGAGGCGGTCCTGGAGGAGCGCCAGCGGCTCGCCCGCGAGTTCCACGACACGCTCGAGCAGCAGCTCGCGGGCCTGTTCCTGCGGCTGGACGCGGCGGCGGCGCGGGGCGCGGACGAGACGCTGCGCGGCTTTCTCGAGGGATCGCGCAACCTCGTCTCGCGCATCCAGACCGAGACGCGGAATCTCGTCTCGGATCTGAGGCAGGACCCCGGCGAGGCCGCCGATCTCGGGGGAGCGCTCGCCGAGCTGGTCGATCAGGCCGTGCCAGGCGCGGGACCGGAGCTTTCGCTGGAGCTCCCCGCCGAAGGGCTGCCTGTCCTGCCTTCGCGCGTCGTGCATCATCTCCGCATGGTCGCGCAGGAGGCCGTGACCAACGCGATCAAGCATGCCGGCGCGAAGCGCATTGTGCTTTCCTTCGCGATGGGGCAGGATGGGTTGACGATGAGGATTCAGGACGACGGGCGCGGGTTCGACTGCGGGGCGGAGGCCTCCGGCCAACGGAGGCATTCGGGCCATTTCGGCTGCATGGGGATGCGCGAGCGCTGCCGCAAGATCGGCGCGGAGATCGAATGGCGCAGCGTTCCCGGCGAGGGCGCGGAGGTCGCCGTGATCCTGCCAAACCCACCAACGAAGGAGGCGGCGCGATGAGGGTGATGATCGTCGACGACCATTTCGTGGTCCGCAGCGGACTGGTCGCCTCGCTTGAGCTGGAGGAGGGGATCGACGTCGTGGCCGAGGCCGAGAGCGGCGAGGAGGCGGTCGAGCACTTCGCCGGGAGCCGGCCGGACGTCGTCCTGATGGACCTGCAGCTGCCCGGCTGGAACGGGATCGAGACGACCGAGCGCCTTCTCGAACTGGATCCGGCGGCCCGGGTGCTCGTGTTCTCCACCTTCGCCCGCGACGACGAGATCCAGTCCGCGCTCGACACCGGCGCCTTGGGTTTCCTCCAGAAGACGGCGGGCCGCGACGAGCTCATCGCCGCGCTCCGCCGCGTCGCCGCGGGGGATCGGCATCTGTCTCCGGAGATCGCGACCCGTCTCGCCGGTCTTCGCCTCGGGCCAGCCATCACCCTGCGCGAGCGCGAGATCCTCGCCCGGATCGCCAAGGGCCGCGCCAACAAGGAGATCGCGCGCGAGCTCGGCATCGCCGAGGACACGGTGAAGCGTCACATCAGCAACGTGCTGCAAAAATTGGGCGTCAACGACCGCGCCCAGGCCACCGCCGAGGCGATCCGTCGGGGCATTGTCAGGATCGAGCCATGAGAGCGGTCCTTGCCACGCTCCTTCTTCATGGCTTCGCCAGTCTGGCGTCCGCCGACATCGTCCTCGTCGCCGCGCATCGCGGAGGCTACGCGAACGACCGGGCCGACCAGGCCCCGGAGAACTCCGTCGCCAACGTCGCCGTGGCTGTCCGGAAAGGCTTCGACCTCTACGAGACCGACATCCAGCGGACGAAGGACGGTATCTTCGTGATCATGCATGACGAGACGATCGAGCGCGAGACGACCGGACAGGGTCAAGTCGCCGACCTGACCCTGTCGGATCTGAAGGCCCTGCGGAAGCGCTACCGCGATGGCTCCGTTTCAGAGGAGCGGGTCGCCACGCTGGAGGAACTGCTGCTAGCAGGGAAGGGACACATCCGCTACAAGGCCGACCTCAAGCCGGGACTCGTCGCCCACATCGA
>CAYSZN010000477.1:0-3562 GCA_964435425.1 uncultured Akkermansia sp.
CTTGCGCGGCAGCTTGTCGAGTGTCGCACCCCACTGTTCGGGATACTGCTCCTTGAGCGCTTGGTATTCAGGTGGCAATCCGTGGGTCTCTGATATCCCTCCTTCACTGCGCACCATCGCCAGCGGCACAAAACTACGCGGCTGGTAGATATAAAGCTGCTGCCTGTCGCCCTGCCGCTCCAGCAGCAGACGGTTACCGTCCCATCCATAGTGAGTGGTCTCGTCGTCCAACCAGGGGCGACTGCGTTTTTCGTTGTGCGGATCGAGTCGGTATTTGGCAATGCGTCGTCCAAACGGGTCGTAGTCGTAGCCCCAGTGCTCGGTATGTGTGAAGCGCCCCTGTCGACGGGTGACAGTGACCCGGCTCAACTGATGCTCGGCATCCCACTGGAACTGTCGCTCGGTGTGCGGACCGGACTTCTTCTCAATGCAGTTGCCCCAGACGTCTTAGGCATAGCAGGTTGAGCTGTTGCGGCGGTCTTCGCCCAGCAGCTGTCCGGCCAGGTCGTACTGGTAGCGCCAGACGATGCACCGAACCAAGGAGCGATTCTGCTCACCTCAACGTTCTAATAGGCATGCTGAAACGTTAACCTGGACGTGAGCCAAGATACTTTAAGGCAGCAGGATACTCATCCAAAAACTCATCTGACTTGATAAAATTTAAAAATATCTGCTTTATTTCTTCTGGGGATTTCATGGCGCAGCTTAACAAGAGATCAAAATCTCCATATTCCAACTCGATTCCGACCAAGGTAATGGCCCATTGCTTTTCTGGTGCTCTGGAAATTAAAGCGCCCAACTCCTGCAGTAATACTGGATAAAAAATGGCCCGCCTTGTATTCTCCAGTATGTTTCTTGTGCGCTCCATCAGCCCAAAGTCATCAGCATCAGAGAATGTCCTGACAAGTTCTGTTGCGACCTCCGGACTTAAGTTATTTTCTGCTATATTTAGGAGCGAAAGGTACTCGTCGCATTTCTCTTCGCTGGCAAAATCCTTACAAACATGCAAGCGCTCTCGCCACTCCTTGAAAGAAAATTCTACTGTCATTTCCGCCTCACTTATTTAATAGCCCACGACACTTTGCATAAGCAAGCATCTCTCGAATTGCTTCGTTATATTTTCTAGGATCCCCAATGGAGCGAGCTATGCGGCGTACATCAAGGATCTCAAGTGCCATCGCACCTCGATAGTTTCCTGATTCAATCATTGTGGCTAGCCCATCACGACACTGTTGCGCTGCTGTGGAGTTTTTATAGCTCGATGTTGCGGCATGGTCTGAAGGGTCCATAGCAATTGCTGGTCCATGACGATAGCCTACATAACCCTCTTGTGACTTTGTTACTGCATCAGCAGGCATATGGTGACCCTCGATGCCTGGTCTAGATACGCCCCCCTTTGAACCTCCTCGATATGGCCCGCTTCCTTCAGAATTGCCCTTTTTCAAACAGTCACATGGACATCGAATCAATCCAAGCGGATCGACCCATCGTATGGGATTAGGCGCATATTGATAATTATTGACCCCGCCCAATAGCCCAATCGGATCCTGACTCAAAAATCGCCCACAATCTGGATCGTAGTACCTGAACCGGTTGTAGTGCAGCCCTGTCTCCTGATCGTAGTACTGCCCCTGGAACCTCAAGTTCTGCTCGACTGGATTTTCCTGCCCACTCCAACGCTGAGCAAGCGTACTGCCATCGGGCGTGGCAACTAGACGGGCGGGCCGCTCGACTTTGGCGATGTTGCCCCACGCCTTGTAAGTCGCCGACCAGACGATATGGCCGTGCTTGTCGGTTAGCTCCCTCGGCGTGCCCAAGTGATCGGTATGGTAGTAAAGGATGTCTACCGGGCTTTTATCAGGACGGGCCGACTGCTCCAGTTGCCGGATCGCGGCCGCTATCTTGCACGGCAGTTTGTCGAGCGTCGCGCCCCACTGCTCAGGATACTGCTCCTTGAGAGCCCGATATTCCGGTGGCAATCCTTGCTTTTCTGTCTGCGATCCGTCACTGCGCACCATCGCCAGCGGCACAAAGCTCTGCGGTTCATAGATATAGAGCTGCTGCCTATCGCCCTGCCGTTCCAGCAGCAGGCGGTTACCGTCCCAGCCGTAGTGGGTGGTTTCCTCGTCCAGCCAGGGACGACTGCGCTTTTCGTTGTGTGGATCGAGCCGGTATTTGGCGATTCGTCGTCCGAACGGGTCGTAGTCGTAGCCCCAGTGTTCGGTATGGGTGAAGCGCCCCTGCCGGCGGGTAACGCTGGCCCGGCTCAGCTGATGCTCTGCATCCCACTGGAACTGTCGTTCGGTATGCGGACTTGACTTCTTCTCGATGCAGTTGCCCCAGGCATCGTAGGCGTAGCGATGCTCTTCCCACACTCGCAGGCGGTTGGGCTTGTTTTCGCCCCAGGTGCTGGGGTCGGCCTGGGCCTCTGCCGGTGTAAGCAGCGGGTTGAAGTCGGGGTTGTCCAGGTTGGCCTGCACGTAGGCCGACCACTCCTCTTCGCTCCAGGTGGTCTGCTTGAGTCGTGCCTCTTGCCGCGGGGCTTCCTCGGGTTGCATCAGGTTGTGGGCCGGGTCGAAGGCGAACACTTCGCTGACATGCAGCCCTGAGCATAAGAAGCACTTGACGCTATTGCACTGTAGCTAACATACGTCTATGCAGGGTCTGATCAAAAGCGTCAGCGCAATTATTAACCAAAATTTTATAATGGCAAACGAACTATTCGACAAGAGACATCAAGCGCCTGAGCTTATTTAGAACTCTAATTTTTTAGAAAGCGATAGGCCTGCCATCAAATAAATATGCAAAAGCCATTGCCATATAAAAGAAAGCGCAAATTTAGATCAAATTGATAATATTGCGCCTCCTGCAATCATAAAAATGAAAACATATCACTCTTTGGGCAATCTTAATTTACCAAGAAAACCATCAAAGCTCTCTGAAATCAAAAGAATATTACTATGATATGTTTGAACGCCCTCATCTGCCGCCTCATTTTCATGATCCCAAAAAAACACTGCCCCGAAATTATCTCCACCTACGCCAAGGATAACCTTATTACCAAAAACATCGGACCCTATAGGAATAAATTTAGATGGGATTCTATTCTCATACAGACTTAAATTATACTCAAGAGATGAGGTAATTAAGAGCGTCTCCAGACCAAATAACTCCTTAACAACAGAAGAATCACACTCTTTGTTGATATCAAATACAGCAGGATCTGGAACACCCCCATCATATTTATAAATGAATTCACGATAATCATCCGGCAACTTAATACCAAGAGACCTTTCAAAGCCGTCAATTGATTCTTGCGTGACCCCAGGCAACTTCTTAAACGCCAAGATCATTTGCTTGGCTGTTCTTTTGTCGTAAGAAAAACCTTTCTTTCGCCATGCGTCTAATTGTGCTTCGCTGCACCCAAGGGGCTTTATCGTGATATTCATGCTGTGCCCCATAGTTATCCGCATTTCGCTCTTGGATTTTCTCTAGCAGCTCTGCTATATAGCCTGACATCAAAATCACCCAAACTCTTTCAGCACCTCACAATGCCTACGCA
>CAYSZN010000478.1:0-268 GCA_964435425.1 uncultured Akkermansia sp.
GGCTGTCGCCGATCATGCCGCCGGAGGGCGGGACGACGGTCGGCTCGTGGAAGGGGATCGGCTCGGAGGAGGGCTGGGCTGTCCGGGATTGCAGGGCGAGTGTCACGGCTTTCTGGAGATCGACGAGCTCGAAGGGCTTCTGGAGGTAGTCGAAGGCACCGAGCCGCATCGCCTCGATGGCGTCCTCGATCGTTCCTTTTCCCGTGACCATGATCACCCTGGTCCCAGGATGCCGCTCGTTGCAATGGCGGATCAAGTCGAGTCCGGT
>CAYSZN010000478.1:278-3539 GCA_964435425.1 uncultured Akkermansia sp.
ATCATCAGCTCCGGCGGGTCGGCGTCCAAGGCGGCGAGGCCTTCGCGACCGCTGAGGGCTTCGGTGACGCGGTGCCCTTGGATGCGGCAGGATTTCGCCATCAGGCTGAGGATGGGCGCTTCGTCGTCGATTACCAAGATTTTGGCCATGTCGTTTTAGGGTGGGGTGAGAGGGTGCGGTCTGATCCTTAAGACTCTTAAATACTACGGCTATCTTAAGTAATGCAACTCGAAAATCTCAAAATTGCAAAAAATCGTCTCAATTCTGCCCCGCGACCGAAGGCGGATGGTTCGACAAACCTCATCGGCAAGACGGTTCGACCGCAAGCTCCCGTTGAGAAATTCGGAAAATGAAGTTAGATTTCTTCATTTCTTCTAAGAAGTCTTTCGGCGGACCGTTTGAAGTGATAACCATCGCGTCATGTCCGCCCTTCCTCTCCAGATCATGGAAGTTTCGCCTCGCGAACTCGTCGAGTCCGCCCAAGCGGATTACGAAGGCCCGCTGACGGGCTATGCGGCCGGACTCCTTGGCGGAGACTGGGACCGCGCCCGCGACGTGGTGCAGGACACCTTCATCAAGCTGCATCGGCAGGATCCCTCGATGATCCAAGGCCGCCTCAAGAGCTGGCTCTACACCGTCTGCCGGAACCGCTCCATCGACATCCTCCGCAAGGAGAATCCCATGCTGTCCTCGGCCGGGGAGGTGTTCGAGTCGCTGAACGACGCCGCACCCGATCCGTCGCGGGCGATGGAGGAGCGAGAGCGGCATGCGGAGGTGATGGCGCTGCTGGAGCGGCTTCCCGAAAACCAGAGGGAGGTCATCCGGCTGAAGTTCCAGGGCGATCTCAGCTACAAGGAAATCTCCGACGTGACCGGACTGAGCGTCAGCAACGTCGGCTTTCTCATTCACACCGGGATCAAGAGGCTGCGCTCCCTCATGGGCGTGGAGCTTGATCCCTCCTGACTCTTTCCAATCTGCCAATCCTGTCCAACTTCATGAATCGCGAGCCTGTCAATCCCGACGATCCCCAAATGACCGCCTATGCGCTCGGCGAGCTCAGCGTGGCCGAAGCCGCTGAATTCGAGGCCCGGCTTCAGGATTCGCCGCGGGCGCGGCGCGAGCTGGCCGACATGCGGGCCGTCATGTCCCTTCTGGGCGAGGGCTTGCGGAACGAGTGGCAGTCCGAGTTCGATCGCCCGCAACTGAGGCTTCTGGAGCCGGTGGCGGAGTCCGTGGATTCCTCGAAGGTCGTCGTCGAGGGCCATTTCCGTCCCTTCAGGCAAAAGGCCGCCGTCGCGGCGGGCGTTGCCGCGATGCTGCTCGTCGGAGGCATGGCGGCCACCCATTGGAAGGACCGCGGCGAGGCAACGTCGGTGGCGAGCCATCCCGCAGCGGACGTCCCAGTGCTCCTTTCCCAGGTGGGGCCACATGTGCCCCAGCTTCTCCTCGCCGAGGAGGTGGGCGATCTTTCCTCCCTCGACTTCGCGGATAGCGACGGTCTGGCCGGTCCAGTGATCGACGCGACCTATCTGGAGGCCGGTTCCATCATTCCCGCCAGCTTCCAGCCGGGACAGGAGACGGCGAGGGACGGGGCGGGCGACCGGGTCGATTCCTATCTGCCTCCGCTGGGTGGGGGCGCCTCGCCATGGGGAGGCGCCACCGGCATGATCGAGCGCCGTCTCGACCGTGGCGACGCGAAGGCGACCCGCTCCGAGAGCGTGCTGGTGAGCGGCTACGTGACGATGGATGGAGGAGCCTCCGCCCCGCGCTTGCTCGGCAGCTTCCGCCCGGTCTCGATCAGCGGAAATCCGGTCGTGAACGAAGAGAGCGATCTGAGGCTCCTCGCGGATTTGAACAGTCTTCGGAAGGAATTGTCGGAGGTGCTTGAGGCGATGCCCGACGATGCTCCTGGGCGCAGCGAATTGGAACGCATTTTCGAACGCAGCCAACGTGTTGTTGCGCAGATGAAGCAAGAGATAGCGCGTTGAAGCCACCAAAGAATTCCGGCCGAACAGGGTTTGGTCGTGGACGTAATACTGGGGAGCCAGGCGGAGCAATCCGCCTGGCTCTTTGCTTGGGGATTGGACCGTTCTCCAATAGGGGAAGCTATGGGAGAAGATGGATGCGGCGCTCCGATCGCAGCCTGTCGGGATCGAAACGATGGATGCGCTCCTCTCCACCATGGCATCGATCGGATTCCGGTGCCGTCGGAAGGCGGCGATGGCGGCGGGATGCGGCCAATCGCAGATTGACTTTCTCGATCCCGCTCCTTCAGTGAGGCTTTCAGATTTCCCATGACAGCGAACCCCGCGACCCTGGATCCTTCGAACGGCAGCGAGCTATCGCCCTTCGCCTTCCTCCGGCCCGAACTGGACCGGGTGGAGGCCCGCATCCGCGAGCAGGCGTCCTCCTTCGACCCGGCGGTGGAGCCGTATATCGCCTACATCCTCAACACCTCGGGCAAGCGCATCCGTCCGGCCCTGGCCTTTCTGGCGGGCGGAGCGACGGGGGGAGTGACGGACGACCACCACAAGCTGGCCGTGACGCTGGAGCTGATCCATGTTGCGACGCTGGTGCACGACGACATCATCGACGGGGCCACGATCCGGCGGCAGGCGCCCACGGCGAATGCAAAATGGGGCAACGCGCTCAGCGTGCTGCTGGGGGACTGCCTCTTCGCGCACGCCCTTGCGCTCTCGACGGAGTTCGAGGACACCGTGGTGGGGCGGAAAGTGGCGATCGCCGCGAACGAGGTCTGCACCGGCGAGATCATCCAGACGCAGCGCCGCTTCGACATGCAGCTGAGCCGCGAGGACTATTTCGACATCATCCGCAAGAAGACGGCCGCTCTCTTCGCCTCGGCGATGGAGCTGGCGGCGCGGCTCAACGGGCAGCCGGCGGAGACCTGCGAGGCCCTGCGCGATTTCGGATACGACATCGGGACGGCCTACCAGATCTACGACGACTGCGTCGATCTGATCGGCGACGAGCAGGAATATGGAAAGACGCTGCGGACGGATCTGCACAAGGGGAAGCTCACCCTGCCCATTCTCAACCTGCTCGCCTCGGCGACGGAGCGGCAGCGGGAGAGGCTGAACCGCCTCCTCCTCCAGCGGGAGCCGATCGACCTCTCCGCCCTCGCCAACATCGCCGACTACGTCGGGGCGATCGAGGCAGCGGTCGATACGGGGCGCGAGCTCGTCGGACAGGCCCGCGACCGGCTCGCCGTTCTGGACGAGGGCGAGCACAAGTCCGCCCTCC
>CAYSZN010000479.1:0-1163 GCA_964435425.1 uncultured Akkermansia sp.
CGGGCCCGAGGATGACGGGCAGCGAGTTCGCCCAGCGCCACACCTCGCGCCACCACGCGAGGGCGGGATCGCCCTCGCGGCCTTCCAGGACTCTTCGGTTGTAGGACATACCGGGTCAGATCTCGATGAACTTGTAGACGGCGGGAGGCCAGCCTCCGAGGTCCGAGAGCATGAACTGGTGGACGATCTCGTGCCAGCGGCGGCCGCTCTCCTCGCGGGCGACCTCGGAGATGCTGGGCGGCATCTTGATCCAGTTTCGGTTGTCGTCGATGCCGTAGTCGGGGGCGCGCCCGGGCAGCCGCGCAAAGACCCGCCCGATCCCGGACGCTGCGGTGGAGACGTCGGAGGCGACGTAGCGGGCCGAGGCGATGCCCCCCATGGTGATGTAGCCGGATTCGTTGAAGCCGTAGAGCGGGTTCTTGATGTTCCCGTCGGCATCCCGGTAGTTCTTGCCCAGCAGGCCGCGCATGTCCTCGCGCGGCAGCTCGGGCAGCAGCCGCTTGAAGGTGACGCGGTAGGTGGTCGGATCCTCCTCTCCGCCGTAGTTCTCGATCAGTGAGCTGATCTCGGGGTGCTTCTCGATGGCGGTCTGCTGGAAGGCGGGCTCGAGGCTCCATCTCGCGGCCTCGCCGCCGTAGTCCTCGCCCGACTCGGGGCCGTGCTGCTCCCACGAGACGGAGCCGTAGCGGATCGTGACGATGTAGCCGGCCTCGACGGTGTCGGGCTCCCAGTTGTCGGCGTCGTAGTCGCCGGTGCTCAGGTAGCCCCGGTAGGTCGGGTGCGCGAGGATGCACTGCTCGATCTCGTCCTCGGTGTCGGCGTGCCAGGATCTCTCCCAGACCTCGCCGCCCTCGCGGCTGCCCTGGAGGCGGGTGCGTGCCAGCTGGATCATAGGACAAGGCGGGCCTGCGCGTCCCGCGTGCGGTTCCGGGGGTTCGTGTGCTTCACCAGCTGCTCGACGGCGTCGGCGGTGCGCTTTGCCTCGGCCGCCGTCTTCTCGGCGGCGGCGCGGGTGCCCTCCTGCGTGGCGAGCTGCTTCGTCAGCAGGATGTCGCCGCCGCCGGTGATGCGGCCGATGGCGTTGGCAAGGCCGCCTGCCAGCATGGCGGTGGGATCGTAGGGCGATTTCGGACCGACGCCGCCGGGCGCGGCCGGCTCGACGA
>CAYSZN010000479.1:1263-3534 GCA_964435425.1 uncultured Akkermansia sp.
TCCAGCGCCTCCAGCAGCCTCTCCTTCAGCGCGAGACCCGCGAGCTGCAGCATCTCCGTCAGGCTCAGCGACTCGAAGGCGGCCTGCGCCCGGCCGATGGCCTCGGCGAGGTCGGTGCCCAGCTCCTTCGCGCCCTCCTTCATCCGCTGGACCAGGCCGATGGCCGTCTCCAGCACGGGCTTCAGCTCGGGCAGGACGTCGGTCATGAAGACGCGGCGCAGGTCGGTCATCTCCTGCTTCAGGCGCGAGACGAGGCCGCCGCCGGTCTGCCCGAGCCTCTCCGCCGCGCCAAGGAAGCGGGCAAAGGGCCCCTCCAGATTCTTGAAGGTGTCGAGCACGTCGTCGGCAGTGACCTTGCCCGCGCTGACCGCGTCGAAGACCTCCTTCACGTCCTCCTTCCCGAAGCGCTGCCGCAGAGCCTCGAAGATGGGCACGCCCTTCTCCGCGATCTGGCCGCGCAGCTCCTCCATGGCGGCGACGCCCTTGCCCTTCACCTGGGCGAGGGCGGTGCCCAGCAGCTCGATCTCGTGCGTCGCCAGGCCGGTGCCGCCGGCGATGTCGAGCATCGCGCGGTTCAGCTGCAGGGCGTCGCCCTCGGCGATGCCCTGGGCCATCATCTTCTGGACGGTCGAGGCCTGTGCGGCGACGCCGACGCCGGTCTTCAGCGCCTCCTGCCGCATCGCCTCGAAGAGGCGCGACCCGCCGCGCCCGTCCACGCTCAGGGCGTCCAGCGAAATGGTCAGCCGCTCCTGCTGGAAGGCCGCATCGAGGGCGGACTTCATCTGCCCGGCGGCCAGGGCGGCGAGGGCGGCCGCGCCGATCACGGGCAGGGACCCGAGGTTCAGCCTCATCCCGCCCAAGGCCATGCCCTTCGCCATCGTGTCGGTCTCGGCCTTGGCGGCGCGCCTCATCCGCCGCCCGAACGTCCGGCCGGCCCGGGTGCCGGTCCTGCCCCAGTTCTCCACGATGCGTTGTCCGAGGGCGGGCAGGGCTCCCCGCGCGAACTCGCGGACCGCGAAGGTGGCGATGGACTTCCAGTTCCGGCCGAAGGCCTTCGCCGCGGATTTCCCCGCATTCCCGGCCCAGCCCGTGAACTTCGCGAACTCGGCCTTGAAGGCGCTCAGGCTGCGCCGAGCCGCATTGATCTCCTGCGCCGTCATGTCCTTGGAGAGGCGGCGTCAAAAGGCGATGTCCTCGCCGAAGCCGGGATCGGGCTCGGGCGCGGCCCCCATCAGCGGATCAGCGGCGGGATCCGGGCCGCCGGGATCGACGGTCCATATCCGCGTGTTCCCCCACTGCTGGCAGTGCGCGAGCTGGAAGACCTGGCAGACCGGCACCCACTCGAGCAGCTCGTCGGCAGAGCGCTGGTATTTCTCGGCGAGGGCGAAGGCGAGGGTCGCGACCGTGCCCGGGTGCAGCAGATGGGCCGGCGGATCGGGCTCGTCGGCGCGGCGGCGGCCGGCGGGCAGGGGCGGATCGGGCTTCGCCTCCGCCGTGAACATGGCCGCGCGGACCAGCCCGAGGACGCGGACCATCTCGGCGCGGAAGGGGGCGAGGGCGGCGCGCGGCAGCTCCCATCCGTCGAGCGCGGTCTCCCAGGATCGGGTGCGCATCGCCGCGAGCACCTCCTCGAGCGGCGCAGCGAGCAGCCAGGCGAGGGCCTCGATCTCGTGCAGGGCCCGGCCGGGGGGCAGGGCGGCGAGGACGCGGCGGAAGTCGCCGCCGAGGCAGCGCAGGCCCATCGTCTCCGCCCGCCGCAGGGCGTTCGCGGAGAAGGGGCGCAGGGACAGGGACGGGAATCCGGGCAGCGGACAGAGCGCGGCGGCCTCGTCCCAGGCTGCGGCGAGCAGGGTCTCGCGCGGATCGCCACCGGAGAGCCTCATTCCCCGTCCTCGCCGAAGAGACGGTCGAGCTCGACGCGATACTCGAGCCAGCGGGCCATGAGCGCCCGGTAACAGGCCCTCATGTGGTCCATGGTGGTGACCGCGCGGGCCTCCCAGGACTCGGCGGCGGACGGGGCCGATCCGGCGGCGACGGCGGCGGCAATGTCCTCCTCGGGCGCGCAGAGCAGCCAGCAGGCGCGCATCGCCTGCTCGTGGTATTCGTCGTCGGACAGGGAGGAATCGCTCGCCTTGCCCAGCTCGTCGAAGTCGATCCCGAGACGCCGGGCGCGCTTCACGGCGAGGCCGGAGATGGGTCGGAAGTCCAGGCCCAGGGCGCTGGCCTCGGCAAGGACCGGGGCGATGGCCTCGGTGGCGGTGAGGGTGGGTG
>CAYSZN010000480.1:0-3523 GCA_964435425.1 uncultured Akkermansia sp.
CTAATCTGGCATTCCCCAAATCGTTCCCAGAAGCCGCGCGGGCAAAAATCAATGCCGTACTTCGGCGGCCTGATTGTAAATTTGTGAGCGGGATGTGGTTAAACTCCTACACCTATCTCAAATACAGTGGCGATACCGTGCCATTGAATCTCTTTCTCGAGGGGCTGGCAGCATGTCCCGGTATCAGCCTTTCGATCCGTTTCGACAACAAGCCGGAGGAAACCGACTGGGACTGGGCCGTGCAGCAAGACGGGTCCGATCCGACTCGGTTGTGTGTGAGGGTGAACCTCAATTCTTCGCGTGTTAAAATCGTGGACTTGGTGGTGCCAGCGTATGGAACCCCAAGCCTCTTGGAAAAGAAATGACCGCAATGCCTAACCATGCGCTGCAGCGAACGTGCGCCCCGCCTTTCCGTTCGGAGTCTTGGGGGATTTCGGACGCGAGTGGTGCGCTCCGCCATTTCGCCCGGCGTACGTCACCGCACCTCCTCCAACCCCGGCCTACAGCGGGAGAAAGTGAGAAGCGAATTCTGGCCAGTCAGTAGGAAGCACGAAAGAGGGTTGGCTCTCCGGCGGCACCCTGTCCAAGTTGCCGGAGGAAACCCAAAGATCCGAGGGCGTTGAGCGCCTTGCTGAAATGCCGTCTCGACATGATCGCCGGCGTGGAACTGCGCGAGCGCGACCCGGAACGTCAGTCGGCGTTGTGTCGGAGGCCGCCGCCTTCCATGCCCGCCATCGCGGTTCCGACCCGCCGCGGCTGAACCACTTTCTGGAGAACCGGAGTTTCCAGAAGACGCTCGAATGGACCGAGGCGGAGCTGGCCAAAGGCGGAGTCCAGCAAGTACTGATCGATGCACGAAGTCGCGCTGGACTCCCCGAGGTCGTTCTGATAGAACCCTATGCCGATGAACCGCCGCCGTTTCCTCGCCGCTTCCGCTTCGCTCCCCTTCGCCGGGTCCTCGATGGTGGGTCAATCCGCGTCCGTTTGGCAGTCGAAGCTGGAGGAGATCCGAACTCGATACGACCTCCCCGCGCTCGGCGGGGCTATCGTCACAAGCACGGAGTTGCGGAGCGTTTCCGTCGTCGGGGTCCGCAAGAAGGGCAGCGAGACCGCCGCCGCCGTGGACGATCTCTGGCACCTCGGTTCGAACACCAAAGCGATGACTTCCACTCTCGCCGCCATCGCGGTGGAGGCGGGAAGAATCCGGTGGGACACGACTCTAGGTGAGGTCTTTCCCGGCAAGAGAGGCCTGAAGCGCTCTGCTCTCGCCGGTGCCACCCTGACCCATTTTCTCAGCCATTGGTCCGGTCTTCCGGCGAATCCCCCGTGGTCGGATGCGGCCCGGAGTGGAGGCGAAATCAGATCTCAGCGGGCGAAGGTCCTGGAGATGGCGATCGAATCAAAAGATCTTCCGGAGCCCGGCGAAAAACATCTCTACTCCAACTGGGGATATGTCATCGCCGGTCACATGCTGGAGCAGGTCTTGGATTTGCCCTGGGAGGAACAGATGCGGAGGGCGGTCTTTGCTCCGCTTGGGATGGATCGGGCGGGCTTCGGCGGCACCGGAACGCCGGGAAAAATTGACCAGCCCTGGCCGCACGGGGAGGACGGCAGACCGATGCCGAAAAATGGACCTGCTGTGGACAACCTGCCGGTTTTGGGTCCGGCGGGCACCGTTCACCTGTCGCTCGGCGACTGGGCCAAATTCATCGCCGAGCATCTCGCCGGAAGGCAGGGCCGAGGAAAGCTTCTGAAGGCCGCGACCTACGAGCGACTCCACGCCGCCGCGCAGGAGGGCGAGCCCTATGCCTTCGGCTGGCTGGACTTGGAGCGACCTTGGGGAGGCCGGGTTCTCAACCACAACGGCAGCAACACGATGAACTACAGCGTCGCCTGGCTCGCGCCGGAGAAGAACTTCGCTTTGCTCGCCTGTACCAACCAAGGCGGCGAAGATTGCCGCAGGGCTCTCGACGATGCGGTCGGGATGCTGATCGGCGAGGTGTGACCTGCTTCACCCCGTGAACATCGCCCCCTTCACGTGCCCCTCGTTCGGATCGACGCGCACGGAACGGCCTCCACGAGGGGGGCGAACCCGATGCGGAGGGCGCGGTCGGCGCGTGGGAGGTTTCGTTTCGCGCCTCCCTTGCAAGGTCCCTTTCGCGCGGCGGCGCGGAAGTGGCCCAGAAGTTGCTTTCAATGATTGCATCGGGTGGATGAAATCTGCTCATGGAAACGGAAACGAAGATCGGATGGACCTGCTCGACAGCCGGCAGTTGAAGGCCTTTCAGGAGCTCGCCCAGCAAGGCAGCTTCACGGGGGCGGCGCGTTCCCTGAACCTGACGCAGTCCGCGATCAGCCATTCGATCAAGGCGCTGGAGGTCGCCCTCGACACCACCCTCTTCGATCGCTTGGGCAAGACGGTGCGGTTGACGCAGGCGGGCGAGGTGCTGCTGCGGCACGCCGACCGCATCCTCTCGCGGATGGGGCGGGCGCAGGAGGATCTCGCCCTGCTCGCCCGTCCCGGCCATGGCCGTCTCCGTGTCGGGGCGACGGTGACGATCAGCCAGTACGTGCTGCCCTCGGTGCTGCGCGAATTGCGGGAGAGCTTCCCCGCCTTCGAGCTCTCCGTGTCCACGGACGACTCGCCGGGGCTGGTGCGGATGCTCGAGAACGGGGAGATCGACGTCGCGGTCGCGATGGAGACGTCCTCGGCGGCGAAGGCGTCGCGCCGCCCCCTCTTCGAGGACCGCATCCAGATGGCGCTGTCGCCCTTGCATCCGCTCGCCTCGCTGAAGACGATTCGCCCCGAGGACATTGCTGGCGAAAGCTTCATCTTCTACAGTCAGAGGAGCGAGACCTACCGTCTCCTCGAACGGCAGTTCCACCAGAGCGGGATCCGCCCGCGCAATTCCCTCCAGGTCGGCAGCATGGCGGCGATCAAGGAGATGGCCAAGATCGGCATGGGTGTGGGCCTGCTGTCACCCTGGGTCGCGGAGGAGGAGATCGAACGGGGAACCCTCGTCTTCTGCGATCCGCCCTGGGAACCTTTCACGCGCCAATGGTTCATCCACCGCGATCCGCGGCACGAGCCGAGGATGATCGAGGAGGTCTTCGCGGGCATCGCGAAGAACGTCGTCGAGACGCTCCTGATCCGGACCGAGGGGCTGCGGGTCGTTCAATCGAATTTCGAATGACCGTCGGGAGCTTGGTGAGTTGAGCGCCACCCCGTGTCCGGCGGCGGACCGTTGCCTCAGTATTTGTAACCAAGCTCCACCGAAACCCGCGTCGTGTCGGGCTGCCCGCCTTGGCCCCAAAATCGCGCCGCCTTCGCGAGCACGCTGAATCCCTTGCCGAGATCCTTGCTTGCGACGAGATCGACCTCCTGGCCGAGACCGACGTCGAAGCCGTCGTCCTCGAAGCAATGGTAGCTGGCCGCCACCTTCACGCCACAGGCCAGGGTCGTGTCGAGGGTGAGGTAGAGGTCGGTGAGACCCCCGGCGGGCGTGGCGAGGAAGCGGTCGGC
>CAYSZN010000481.1:0-3522 GCA_964435425.1 uncultured Akkermansia sp.
CTCACAACCCCTTCCGGTGCGTCTCCTCCGCGAGCCACACCGAGACGAGGGTGATGACGGCCATCCCCACGAGATACCACGCCACTGGAGCCGGAGCGCCGCCGCTGCGCCCGAGCAGATAGGTCGCGATGAGCGGGGCGAGGCCTCCCGCGAGCGGCGAGGCGAGCTGGTAGCCGAGCGAGGCGCCGCTGTAGCGGACGCGCGTGCCGAAGAGTTCGGAGAAGAAGGCCGCCTGCGGTCCGTACATGGCCGCGTGTCCGATCAGTCCGACGACCACCGCGAGGGCGACGAGGACCGGCAGCTTCGTCCCGACGAGCCAGAAGAAGGGGAAGGCGAAGAGCAGCAGGAAGACCGCGCCGCCGAGGTAGACCGGACGCCTTCCCCAACGGTCCGAGAGCGCGCCGAAGGCCGGAATGGCGACGAGCTGCACTGCCGAGCCGAGCATCACCGCGTTGAGCAGTCCCGGTTTTCCCATGCCGAGCTGCTGCGAGCCGTAGCTGAGGATCAGCACGGTGAAGATGTAGAAGAAGGCGTTCTCCGCGAAGCGTGCCCCCATCGCGAGGAAGACGTTGCGGGGATGGTCGCGGAGCACTGCGAGGATGGGCACCTTCGGCCCGGGATCCTCGGCCTTCGCCTTCTCGAAGACGGGGCTTTCCATGATCTTCAGCCGGATGAACATGCCCACGGCGAGGAGCAGCGCCCCGAGGAGGAAGGGCACGCGCCAGCCCCAGGCGAGAAAGGCGGCCTCGTCCATGCGCGAGACGAGCATGAAGACCCCGTTCGCGAGCAGCATCCCGACCGGCACGCCGGCCTGCACCCAGCTCGCGTGGTAGCCACGCCGTCCTGAGCCGCTGTGCTCGACGGCCATGAGCACGGCCCCGCCCCATTCTCCGCCCACGCCGATCCCTTGGACGAAGCGCAGCAGCACGAGCAGGGCGGGAGCCCACAGGCCGATACGCTCGTAGGTCGGGAGCAGGCCGATGAGGACCGTGGCCACGCCCATCATCATCAGCGTCGTCACGAGCATGGACTTGCGTCCGATCTTGTCGCCGTAGTGGCCGAAGATGATCCCGCCGAGCGGACGGGCGAAGAAGCCCACCGCGTAGGTGGCGAAGGCGGCCATCGTGCCTGCGGTCGGGTCGAGGTTCGTGAAGAAGAGCCGGTTGAAGACCAGCGCGGCGGCGGTGCCGTAGAGGAAGAAGTCGTACCACTCGATCGTCGTGCCGACGAAGCTGGCGGCGACGACTCGGCGGGTGCTGGCGGGGGAGGGGGATGGATCGGACATGCGGGGATGACGCGAGGATGGCAGAGTGGCCGGGCAATGGTCAAGGTCCGACGATGGCCGGATGGCGTCCCCACTTTCGCCCCGCCTCCCGTTCCCTGAATCCGAATGCGGGAACCTCCGGGGAACAAAGTCCAGGCTTGCCCTTGCCCCCGCGATTGACGTATCCTGTCGGGCATGACGAGGCTGCTCCTCCCTCCGGCGTTCCTGCTTGCCTTTGCGATCTCTCCGCTCGCGGCCCACAACGGGACGGAAGGCGCTCCGGTACGTCCGCTCCGGGGCATCGAGGAACTCACCTTCCTGAAGACCGGCGATCCCCTCGTCGATTGGAATCCCCGCCGCCTCTGGACCTCGACCGACGGGCGCACGCTGCAGGCGAAGCTGCTCGCGGTGGAGGAGGGGCAGGGCACCTTCGCCCTCGAGAACGGGGCCACGGCCACGATCCCGCTCGACCGCCTCGTCGAGGACGACCGGCGCTTCATCCGCGAGTGGGAGGCGGTGTCGGAGTATTTCAATCCCGGCTACGAACCGAGTCGGTCCGTCACCGGCGTGGTCGAGGCCGATCTCTTCGACGGGGCTTTCGCCAAGGAGGGAAAGGTTCATGAGACGCGGCACTTCCGCTTCGAATGCGATGCCGTCCTGTCCCAGGAGGTGGTGAAGGATTTCTCGCGTCTCTTCGAGGCGACCTACCTCGGCGTCCTTTCCCATCCTCTCGCCCTTGCCCTCGCGAAGCCGGAAGGCGGAAAGTTTCCCGTGAGGCTGTTCTCTCGCGACGCCGACTACCACGCCGCTGGCGGCAGTGCCGATGCGGCGGGAGTCTACTTGGTGAAGGATCGCACCATGCTCGTGCCGCTCTCCTCCCTCGGACTCGCCGAGGGGAGCAAGGGCTGGCGCAAGTCGCGCGACTTCGATCCGCGCACCCTCATCCACGAGACCACCCACGCGCTGACCCATCAATGGCTCGCCTACGCTCCGATGTGGTTCGTCGAGGGTTTCGCCGACCTTGTCGCCGCGATCCCCTACAAGGACGGACGGCTCGACCTCTCCCGCCACCGCGAGGGCATGGCCGATCTCGCCGCGAGGAAATTCGGCGGCGACGCGTTCCGCTTCTCTCTCCAGCGTCCCGAGGAGATCGTCTCGCTGGGACACCGCAGCTTCATGGGCGAAGCCGACCCCGGCGAGAAGCCTCTCCTCCTGCCCCGCGTCGAGCCGTTCCAGATTGCCCTCGCCTCGGGTCGGGGAGGGGATTCCGGACCATCGGCTGCCGGGGATAGTGTGGCCAAGACCGAAGCCGCGCCCGATCCGGCCATGGAGACCGAACTCGCCGGCTCCATCGGCTTCCGGCCTCCCGCTCCCGCCGATGGTGCCACCGTGGTGCGCCGATACGTCTCCTCCATGGCCTTGCTGGGCCACCTGTCCGACACCGGCCAGACCGACGCGCTGCGGCGCTACCTTTTCGACTTCGTCCGCTTCGAATGGGACCGGGAGCGCTACCTGAGCCGCTTCGAGGCGACCTACGAAGCCCACCGCCAGGCCGTTGTGGCGCAGGCCAAGGCCTTCGACGCCGAGCTCTCGGACTACAATGCGGCCGCCGAGACCTACAACGCCGCCCTTGGCCGCTACCGCCGCGGCGAGCTCGACAGCCTCCCCGCTCCACCCGACGAACTCGAGATTCCCGATGCCATTCCCGTGCCCGAGATTCTGCGGCATCCTCGCTCCGCCGAATCGCTCTCCCGCCGGCATTTCCTTGAGACCGCGTGGGAGCGGCATCTCCGCGTCGAGGGGAGGCTCTCCCTGTCCCCGGTCCGGTGAGGCCCGTCTTTGCGGGGGCTTGCAGAGCGCCGCGCTGCCACCTACAGTTCCACGAATCCGAAACGACGAACTTACCATGAAATCCATCGCTATCCTCGCCCTCGCCGCCCTGTCCATCCTTGCCCTCCCCTCGCTCCGCGCCGACGACGGCGGGGCCGCCTTCCAGGTGAAGGTGCCGGGGATGAAATGCGGCGGCTGCGCCCTGTCCGTCTCCGAGGAGCTGAAGAAGCTCGACCAGGTGACCGAAGTCTACGTCGATCCCAAGACCAAGACCGCCCTCGTCTCCTCCAAGACCGCCGAAGGTCCCGGCGAGGAGGCCGTCGCCAAGGCCGTGAAGGAGGCCGGCTACGAAGCCAGCGGCTACACGAAGCTGAAGAAGACCTTCGCCGAAGCCAAGGCCGCGCTTTCCGGCGGGAAGAGCTGAGAGG
>CAYSZN010000482.1:0-3500 GCA_964435425.1 uncultured Akkermansia sp.
GGCGCGGGGCGGATGTCCAAACGACGTCCGACCGAGGGGGATATTGTTGATCTGTCCTTGTCTTCCCGGAAATGCGGACGTTTTTTCCTGCAAAAGGAAAGAAAGCAGCCGAACCCAGCGAGCAATCCGAATAACGAATAAACATACGGTCTGAAAAACATAATCGGGCCGCGCAACTCACCGTATTCCCTATGACTGTCAATGAGCGGTGTTGTGTAACGAATGTCGATCAAATATCTGAAAGCAATGGCCGCCAGAAGAGAGGCAAGAATCAGTGAGATGCCAGCAATTCTAAATTTTCCCATCGCGAATGCATTGTTTGTTCACGTCCCCACAAAGCCCCTTGCCTTGGAAAGGCTTGGTATTCTGTCAAGAATTGTCACCTGCCCCCGGAACCTTGAGTTGGAGCATCTCCTGAAAGCATTCTGTCAACCCGCGCAAGCCGCCTAGCGTGGATACCTCCGCCAACCTCCGCTGCGATTTTGAAGAATTTTCGGGCGGTCTTGCGTTGATTTGAAACACACCAGTAATGGTTTCCTAACTCGATTGCGGCATCGACATCTCCAGATTTTGCGCGAGAAGCAAGCTTAATGCGCTCTTTCAGTGCCTTCCGCAAGGAATCAACAAAGATCTTTTGATCCGCCTCGTAATCGTTTTTATGCAAGCTGGCCAAAATGCTTCTATAGTAGAATGCGGACGGAACATCTTCTTCGACCATCCAGAAGTATAGGAATAGTCGAATTAATGCATCTCTATCGCCGGAATTTGTTTTTCTCGAAAGGGATTCAATTTCGCCTCGGGTAAGATCGTATGATTGGAAAAAACCGACCATTTTCGAAGGATCTTGTGAAAATGCTTGGCGCAATGTAAAGTTGCATGCAGCCAAAATCAAAATGCATGGGAAAATTGAAAACTTAATTTTAACGATTGAATTTGAAGAATTCATCACTCGCCATGCATGAACCGCGGCAACGCTGTTCTCGAGATAGAGCTGCGAACCTTGGTCTCCTACTCCTACTCCCCGCCTTCTGCTCGAGGAGTAAGAGTAAGGAGTAGGGAGCAAGAGTAGGAGTGGGGAAATGAGTCAAGCCGCATTCCGCGCCGCAGCCCTTGCCGCATCGCGGTCGAAGAAGGATTCCATGCGGTGGTTGAGATCGTCGTAGAAGGTCTCGGCAAACTGCTCGAGACGCTTGGCGCGGTTTCTGGAGCGGGCGCTCTTCTCGTCGGCGATGCGGGCACGTTCGGTCTCGACGCGCTCCTCGAAGGCAGTTTCGAGCTCCAGAAGGTTCTCGACGAAGGCCTTGGCGGCGCGGGAGCTGTCGATGCCCTCGACCAGGGCCTTCTCCAAGGGCTTGTTCTGGGTCAGGTGGAGAAGGCGGCCGTCGGAGAGGTCGTCCATGTACTTGTGGTAGCTCTTCAGCCAGGCGGTGCGCTCGCGGGCGTAGCGGACTTCCTCGCGGTCGACGAGGGCGTCGTAGGGTCCGGGCTGGGAGAAGAACTTCACGACCAGCGGGATGGTGTCGATGAGCATGAAGAGCCCCGCGAGGATGGCGTAGGCGATGAGGGCGAACTGTCCTCCCTCGGTGCTCTGGTCGAAGAGGCTGTGGAGGGCGAGGGTCTGGGTGAGGATGTCGCGGCGGGGCTCGGCGGCGATGGCGGCGATGCGCTCCTGCTCCTGTGCGCCGATGGCGGCGAGCTCGCCCTGGAGGCGGCCGAGTTCGGCGAGACGGGTGTCGATCTGCGCGGTGATGGTGGCGCGGATCGTGTTCTGCTGCTCGACGAACTGGTCGGCTTGGGACTGCTGCACCTGGCGCTTCAGGTCGGCGATGCGGTCGCGCTCGGCCTTGAGACGGTCGGCCTTGGCGGAGGCGAGGGCGATGAATTCACCCTTGATGCCGTCCTCGGTCGCCTTGACCTGCCCGGCGAGGGCGTTGCGCTGCTCGGTGAGGTAGGCGAGGGTCTCGCTCATGCGCTTGGCCTCGTCGCGGCGCCAAGCGAGCTGGTCGGCCTGGATGCTCTTGGCGCGGGGGCCGAGGCCGACGATGCCGCTGCGCTGGCCGTTGACCTCGCGCTCGAATTCCTTCTGCCATGTGTCGAGCTCGGTCTGCAGGGCGGCGTATTTCGTCTGCATGTCGGCGAACTCGGCATCGACGGCCTCGATCTTGGCGCGGTCGGTGGCGGTTTCGGCCTCGATGCGGGTGGTCATCTGCGCGCGCAGCTCGTCGTCGAGCTCGGAAAGGGGATCGGCGAGTCCGGCGGTGGCGTCCTCGACGAGGAACTCGGCGGCGAAGGTCTTCTCGAAATTGGCCCGCTGCTCGGCGATCTGGGCTTCGAGCTCGACAATCTTTGTCTCGACGGTGGCCTTCTCGCTGTTCGCGGCGACGCGCACGGCCTCGATCTCGCTCTGGCGCTCCTCCTCGACCACGCTGGTGACGGTGTCCTTGAAGAGGAGGAGGGTAAGGGGGTGCGAGATCGTCACGCCCATGAGCGCGGCGACGACGATGCGGAGGAAGAACTGCCCGACCTTGCGGTGGAAGCGCTGGTAGGAGCGGTAGATCGAGAGCAGGGCGCGGTCGATCGTCATGATGATGAGCCCCCAGGCGAAGGCGATGGGCGCGATGATCCGCCAATCGTCGGTGAGGGTGGAGAGGGCGTAGCCGCAGGCGATGAAGGCGAAGACGGTCGGAACGAGCACGGTCGCACCGAAGGCGACGTACTTGCGCTGCTCCCAGCCGGGACACTGCTCCAGCGTGTCGGCTCCGGCTCCCGAGAGCCAGAAGAAGAAGTGCTTGAGGGGATTTGCCTTGGCGGGGCGGTCAAACGAGTTCGGATACGAGGAGTTCATGACGCATGGCGTTGAGTGATGGTGGAACAGAACGGCCTTCGTCAGGAATGGCCCCCGGCAAGGCCCAAGATCGCAATCTCGCGAAGATATTTAGGAAAACTGAATAATATGTAAACAGCTAATTTCCGAATTTCCGTAGCTCTTTGGAGTACATGGAAATTCAACGGACAGGCATCGGAGCTGTTGGGAGGACGCCCGCTTGGTCGGGGAGGCACGGACCTGTCCGCTTACCAAGGAACGACACTTGCCAAGTGTCGGCGGAGGCATCGAGGAGGCTTGGCAAGCCTCCTTCCTTGGATTTCCGGTCTCCCTACGGCGCCGGAGCGGCAGCCGGAACGGGATGCGGGCTCATCAGGGGAAGGGTCTCCTCGATGGGAATGAACTCGTCGATCAGGGCCACGGCGGAGGAAGACGGCGTGTTGGAGGAGAGGGAGACGAGGACGGCCTGGAGGGGCGGGATCTCGAAGGAGACTTCGAGGCCGTTGACGTGGAGAAGGCAGGGGCCGGGATCGAGTCCGAGCAGCTCGATGGGAATGCGGGTTTCGAAGGGAGGTGACTGGGCGAGGTCGGAGAGGAGGTTGGCTCCCCTCGGGGTCTGCTCCAGCACCTCGAGGACGAGGACGCCGTCGATTCTCGACTGCCGGGCATCGATGAG
>CAYSZN010000483.1:0-3499 GCA_964435425.1 uncultured Akkermansia sp.
GGAGACTCCGAAATGGCGGCGAGGATCGCGTGCTCGCGACCTCCTTTTCCAACGACGAGGATTTTCATGTTGAGGGGAGACCCGCCCGGCGGCGGGGTGCCTACTCTGGCACAGATCGCGGCATTGCCAAACCGCGATGCTCTCCGCTCCGCCGTTCAGCCCGCCGCGCGGGCCAGACCGGCCGCGCGGGCCAGCTTCCTCGCCGCGCGCTCGCGGCGGACTTTCTCCTCGAGCTCGCGGAGAAAACGGAGACGGTCTCCGGGGATGGCGCAGGAGCCCTTCGTGCGGGTGTCGAAATTCGAGTAGACCATGGCGGACCATCGCCCAGTTCTCGGAGCTGGCTCGCGATGCCCTGCCCTCTCTTGTCGCCTCCTTGCGAAAGGCAAGACAACGCCACTCCTGAGCAAGGGGACAAGAGCGCATCCCGCGAATGCGGCGACCGATGTCCCATGCCAGTCCTCGCCGCCAAACGTTCCGCACGCCCCGCCCCCGTCGCGCCTCCCGCCACCGCGATCGAGCTTCCGCTCGCGGCATCCGGCTTCCTGAAGTTCCTCTCCGAACTGGAAGATCCCGGAATGGTGGTGCGCGGCGGGGGACTGACACTCTTCCAAAAGATCCCATTTGGTGCGTTTGTCAGGGACATGGAAACGGGGCCGTCCTTCCTCCATGACGCAACGAGCGGACTCTCCGTCGATCCGCGGAAACTGCGCCGCATCTGCCTCCTGCACGGCGGTGGCCTGCCCCCCTCCTTCGAGATCGAATGCGACGGGGCCGGCTTCGCCCTCGCGGTCTGGCCGGGCATCTCCGACCTCCCCACCGTCTGCAAGCTGATCTCCGACATCGGCGGACGCCCCCTCCCCTACGAGGCGGTGCGCCGTGAGGGTGCGGCCGCCTGGCTCGACGAGATCGGACCGGAAGAGGCCCGCGGCTGGCACAACCGGCTCGTCTTCGACCGCGACGCCGAAACGGTCTTCCTCTCGATCCGCTCCTCCGCCCTCGCCATCGCCGCCCGCTTCCGTCCCGCCCTCGTCGATCGCGACGGACCGACCCTGCGCCTCTCCGACGAAGCGGGCCGCCATGTCCTCCATTTCCGCGCGGGAGCCGACGCCGTCCCCTTCCCCTCCCTTTCCACTCCCCATCATTCCCGTCCATGAATCCTCCGCACCCGCTGCTCTCCTCCTCGATCTCCCGCCTCGTCCGTCTCCGCGACGGCCTCGCCGCCCTCCCCGACCTCGGTCCGCTCTATCTGCAGGTCCGCGGCCCCGGCGGCGGGCTGGGCAAAGGCGTCTCCTCCTTCCAGCCGTTCTTCGTCGAAGGGCTCGATTTCGCCTTCGACCCGGATTGCGGGGCCGGCTTCTCCGTCCGCGACCTCGCCGCGATCCATCTCTCCCGTCCGAATCCGGAAAGCTACTTCGAAGGATCGCTGGAGTTCGAGTTCACCGCCTGTCCCCAGGGACTCGCCCTCCATCTTCTCCCCGATCCCGACGACCTCCGCCGCCTCTCCCTCGACGGACTCCTCGCCACGGTCCCGACCGAGCCGCTGGAGGCGCAAACGCTCGACGAATGGCGCGGTGCCCGCCGCCAGCCCGTCCCGATGTGTTCCTGCTGCGCCGAACGGGCCCGCCAGCGCTCCCGCTTCCCCGACCGGCATCCCATCCACGCGATCCTCCACCACGCCCTCTCGCAGCGTCTCGAATTCGACTGCCGCCTCCCCGCCGCGCACGCCGACCTCACCGCGGCCTTCATCCCTGCCCGGATCGAAGTGCGCGACGGCTTCCTCATCGCCAGCGACGCCCCCGCCCTGCATGCGCTCCATCTCGACATGGCCCGGCTCCACGCCCTCGCCATCGACACGGTGCGGCTCGACGGCTGCGACTACGCCGAGATGCGTCTCTTCGATCCGCGAGGCTTCGTCACCTTCCGCATTCTCTGCGAGGACGCCTCGCTCGCCGCCGTGTGGCGCGGCCTCTGCGAGGAGGCCACTCTCTGAGCCGCGGTGTCAGTGCGTCACCTTGGGCTCGAGCGCCTTCGCCGCCTCGACCCATTTCCGGACCTCGCTGAGGTGGGGATTCCGACCCGCGAGCCCCTTCGCCGCGTTCACCTCCGCCATCTTCGCGTGCAGCTTTTCCGGGACGCGCTTGCGCAGCTCCTTCACCGTGTCCACTCCTGCGGCTTCGAGCAGGTCGGAGAACTCCTCTCCGACGCCCTTCACCCGGAAGAGATCGGCCATGTTCACCCATCGGAGCAGCAAGGTCTCCGAAAGACCAGTCTGCGCCGTGAGCGCTTTCCGTCCTGCCTTCGATGCGGCCGTCTTGAGGAGGGCCTCCACCGTTCGGATTCCCGCCTGGAGGAGCGTTTCCGCGTAGACGGGGCCGATGCCTTCGATATCGATGATTTTGTGCGCCATGGTCAAGCGTGGGGTTGGGATGGATTGAGCAAAGCAGAGACGCGTAAACTTTGATCAAATTCGCCTTCCACTGGCAAACCTATTCTTGGGGAAAGCGAAAAAATCCGAGGCCAATCGACCGCCGGACGGCATTCACCAGAGCACCTGGTAGGCCCACGCGCCCAGCATTCCGCCAACGAGCGGACCGAGCACGGGGATCCACGCATACCTCCAGTCGGAGGAGCCCTTCCCCGGAATAGGCAGCAGGAAATGGACGATCCGGGGACCGAGATCGCGGGCGGGGTTGATCGCATACCCGGTCGGACCGCCCAGGGAGAGGCCAATGGAGAAGACGACGAATCCCACGAGGAGCGGTCCCAGCCCCGTGCTGAAGCCCGTCGCAGCCGGCAGATTGTCGGGCCGGGGCAACGCCAAGGCACCTAGCACCAGCACAAAGGTGCCAATGACCTCGGCGAGGAGATTGCCCGGCGTGTGGCGGATCGCCGGAGCCGTGCAGAAGACGGCCCGCTTGCCCTCCGGATCGTCGGTGGCGCGCCAATGGGGCAGATAGGCCAGGTAGACGAGGACGGCGCCCAGCATCGCCCCCAGCATCTGCGCGACGATGTAGGCCGCCGCCTTGGCCGGCGCGATGTCTCCGAGCGCGAGAACCGCAAGAGTGACGGCTGGATTGAGATGCGCGCCCGAGATCGTCCCCACGGCGTAGACCGCGAGCACCACGGCCATGGCCCAGCCGGCGGCAATGACGATCCAGCCCGAGCCATGCCCCTTGGTGCGGGAGAGGACGACATTGGCGACCACACCGTTGCCGAGAAGAATCAGCAAGGCCGTTCCAACCAGTTCTGCGAGAAAGGGCGACATAGATGACGACATGCCGCGGAGTGTGGCGAAAAGGAGCGGCGAACGGAAGCGGAAAATGATCCTTTTTTCCGGCAGGCGAGACGATCCCCCTCCGAGAAAACGACTTGGGAAACGACCCGTTTCGAGCTAACGGTTCCCCTTTCGCAATCACCATGCCATCCCCTGCCAACCTCTACGCCCTGATCCTCGCCGGAGGCAGCGGCACGCGCTTCTGGCCGCTCAGCCGCAACGCCA
>CAYSZN010000484.1:0-3494 GCA_964435425.1 uncultured Akkermansia sp.
AGTCCCTGCTGCTCCTTGTCCTCGCCGGACTGGCGATCGGCGGCTGGCTCTACGGCCTGCACTGGAAGCGGGTTGCCTCCGGCGATCTCTTCAGCAGCGACGAGAGGCTGATGATCCGCCTACAGGATCAGATCGAGACCCTGACGGCGGAGAATGCGAGGCTCCGCGAGCAGATGGGCGAAGCGGAGACCGGCGAAGAGGCCCCGGATGGGGCGGAGCTGCCCGTCCTTCCCTCCGAGCTCGCCCCCGACCTTCCTCCGCTGGCTCCCGAGCTGCCCGCGCCGCCACAGAAGATCGAGATGCATTGATCGGACGGTGGCGGGCGCAAGGAGGGGCGACATTCCTGTCGCCCGTCAAGCCCGGCCTCGACCAGCCGGGCGACAGGGCTCTCAGAACTTCGTCTGGGTGTAGCCGTCCACCGGAGGCTGGAACAAGGCCTGGGTCACCGGCACATTCGTCTCGACGCGGCGGAAGACTGTATGGACGGACGATCCGTCCTCGAGGCCGATCTCGATGCCGAGGAGGCGGTGGTGCGAGGCATCGACGACGAAGGTGAAGGTGTCCACGCCCCGCCCTCCCTCGCCAAGGGGACGGGCGACGATGCGTTTCGTGTTCGCCTCGGAGCGGATTTCGAGGACGCGGTACTTCTGCTGGAACTCCGGCAGAGTGCGTGGGAAACCGTTGGCCAAGGCCGCTATTCCCGGAGCGCCTCCCGAGCCGGCGGGGCGCACCTCGTATTTCTTTCCGGGCGTCCGGATGATGAGGATGTCGGGTCCCAGGCTGACCACGATGGTCTGCGCGGGATCGCCGGTCTGCCAGCGGAAGCGGTGGTTCGCGTAGTCCAGCCAGAGGGTGCCGTCCTGGCTGACCGAACGGCTCACAGAACGCATCTGGCGCGTCTGGGTGAAGTCGATCTTGACCGAGGAAAGTCCCGAGTTCGTGGCGAGCCAGCGTTCGACGACGGCCATGTCCGGCGCATTGGACTGGGCCCGAAGGGAAAGGGCGAAGATCCCGGAAACACCGGCAAGCAAGAGAAGGAGACGGGAGAAGGAGTGCATGATTTTTATAAACTAATCTTAAAATTACAAAAATATGAGAGGATTGCACCCCTTTTTGTAAAAAAATCGCCAGCTGTTTGAAAAACATTCACCGAGGAGAAAGGCTGCGATGGCTGGACTTGCCGCGCGGCAAGGGTAGGGCCGCGCGACCAAGCGGACGGCCAAACGACGTTCGTTCCCCGAGCGGGCCGCCTGGGGCTACCTTTGGGCTCCGGAGCTGGCGGGACTGTCCGGTTCTCCCCCTCCCGGAGCGAGCCGGTGCAGCCAGCGGTACCAATGCGGCAGCAGCCAGATCGCCGTGGCCATGTTCGCGAGGATGCCGACGGCGCAGACCATGCCGAGGCTGGCGAGGCCATGGGCCGAGGCGGTGGCGAAGGAGCCGAACCCGATCGCGGTGGAGCAGCCGCAGAAGAGGAGCGCCTTTCCGACCCCGGCACGGGCGGCGGCGATGTTTCCTCCGTTCCGCCTCAGGGCGAGGAGCATGTGGATGCTGTAGTCGATCCCCGTCCCGAAGATGAGGGGAAGGCCGCAGGCGTTGAAGGAATTCCAGCTCAAGGGCGTCCACGTGGTGGCGAGCACGAGGATGCCCGCCGCGAAGAGCAGGGCGAAGACGCTCAGGACCACGTCGCGCCACGAGCGGAAGACCCCCGCCAGCATCACGACGAGGATGCCGAACATGGGCAGGAACACCCGCACGAGATCGCTGCGGATGCGCTCGTTCAGAGCCGTGCCGAGCGAGCCGAGGCTGGCCACGGCCGTATTGGCATCGCAGACCGCCTCGACCCAGTCGCGGCTCTGCGGATCGCTGGGCTTCACAGTGGCGAGGGCCGCGTAGGCGCCGTCTCCGGAGGAGAAAAGACGATCCACCGACCAGGCCGCAAGCTTGCCCTCGGGCTTGGCGTATTCGGCGACCTCCAGCTCGGCGAGGTAGCGCTCCCACGAGGCGAAGACCGTTTCCGTCAAGGCCGCTCCCTCGGCCGAGAACCCGGCTAGGCCGATTTCGCCGAGGAGCCGGTCCTTTCCGCCCAGCCAGCCCCGCACCGTCTCCGCATTCGCCTTCTGATGCGCCGGATGGGGGATGAAGGGCGTCGGCAGGATGGAGTCGCCGACCAGACCGGCCGCGCGCGCCGCCTCGATGCGCCGTCCGGCGGCCTCGAGATTCGCCTGCAGGTCGGTCAGGCTGGCCCCGGTGACGACGGTCGGGACGACGTTTTCGCGGCCGCCCAGCTCGTGCTGCAGCGCCTGCCAGGCCACCATCGAGGGGCTCTCGCGGATGCGGAAGGGATGGAAGTTCACCTCCAGAGCCGGCATTTCCTTGGCGAACATCGAGACGAGCGTGATCGCGGGCACGAGGACCGCCGCGAGCAGGGCGAGGCGCCGTCCCTGCGGATGGACTCTCGGCGACCGGGCGGAGGGCCTCTCCGGCGTCGCGCGCACGAAGGCCACCGCGACCGGGGCGAAGCCGAAGAGCATCACCAGCGCGCCTGCCGCGATGCCGATGGCGACGAGGTTGCCCATTTCGGCGAGCCCCGGGAGGGAGCTGAAGTTCAGCGAGAGAAAGACCGCCGCCGTCGTCGCCGCCGCCCAGAGGATGCTCGGCCCGACGGCGCGGCGGAGGCCTTTCGCATCCTCTCCCGTGTCGTAGGCCTCGCGATAGAGAAGGATACCGTAGTCCACCGCCAGCCCCATCAGGATCGCGGCGAAGCCGGCGCTCATCACGCTGAGGTCTCCGAAGAGAAGGCCCCCGACCGTCAGCGTGATCGCGAGGACGGCGAGCAGGGCCGAGATCAGCCACGCGAGGGGCTTCGTCTGCCGGTGCATCCACCAGAAAAGCAAGGAGATGAGGAGCATCGTCGAGAAGACCGACGTGGTCATGTCGAACTCCATCCTCGTCCCCACCTCGCCCATGAAGGCCGGTGTCCCGGTCAGCCCAACGGTGACGGAGTCGCCACCGCCGCGGCTTTCCTCCCATTCGCGCTCCCAGTCCGCGACGACGGCGCGCACCCTCTCCAGCCACTTCGCCGCGTCGCGGTAGTTCGAGAAGTCGACGCCCATTCCCTCGACGTACATCACGCGGAAGGAGCCGTCCCCCGAGCTCATCGCATCCGGGCTGGAGAAATCCCCGCCGAACAGCTCGCCCAGCCGCGAGAAGCCGAGCGGATCGTAGCTTTTCACCACCATGCTCTGGTCGAGGAAGCCCTCCTCCACCGCCGCCATCGCCTCCGCGATCTCCGCCTCCGACCGGCCGGGGGCGAGCCGGGCGCCGAGCGGGGCGAGCTGGTCCGGGCCGGCGTTCAGCCATAGCCACGCGAGCAGTCCGCCGCCCTCCGTGACGAGCTCCTTCAGGGTCAGCTCGCCGAAGGTGGCCGAGACGAGGCGGGGTTCATGGACGAGGCGCTTCTCCAGCGAGTCCATCGCCGCCTCCGCCTCGAAGGC
>CAYSZN010000485.1:0-3493 GCA_964435425.1 uncultured Akkermansia sp.
CGCCCGCGATGCCCTCCTCGCCGTAGATGGCGTGGTCGGGAAAGGCCGAGAGGATGAGGCTCTCGATGAGCCGTTGGCTGGCGACGTCGAGGGCCAGCTTGATGTCGTGCCGTTCGACGACGTCGACATCGAGCTCGGTCTCGAAGTTCGCGCGCAGCAGCGCCCCCGCTTCGCGGGCGGCGCGGCAGGCGAGATCCAGTTCGGGGGACATGGAAGACTGCGTTTCTGGATTTTGAGGCTCAGCCGCGAATGCCGGAGAATTCAGCCACGAAAAGGCACAAGATGCACAAAATGAGATGCTAGGCTTTTGTGTTTTCTGTGCTTTTTGTGGTCATCCCTTCCATCTGGCCAAGTAGAGCCAGGGAGCTTCCGGTCGTGCGAATCAATGCGCCTGGCAGAACTCCTCGAAGCGGTCGAGGCCCTTCTTGATCACGTCGAGGCTGGTCGCGTAGCTGAGGCGGACCGAATGGTCGTGGCCGAAGGCGAGGCCGGGCACGGCCGCGACGCGGTAGCGGGAGAGCAGCTTCTCGCTGAGGTTCATGGAATTGAGCCCCATCTTCGTCGTGTCGACGAGGAAGTAGAAGGCACCGTCCGGCTCGACCACCTCGATGTTGCGGATCTTCTGGAGGCGGCTCAGCATGTACTGGCGGCGCATGTCGTATTCCTCGACCATGTCGTTGACGAAACTCTGATCCCCCTGGAGGGCGGCGAGGGCGCCGTACTGGGCGAAGGTCGTGGGATTCGAGGTGGTGTGGCTCTGGATCGTGTCGATGACCTCGGCGATCTCCGTGGGCGCGGCGGTGTAGCCGAGGCGCCAGCCGGTCATGGAGTAGACCTTGCTGAAGCCGTTGATGGTGATCGTGAGCTTCTTCGCCGCCTCGCTGATCGAGGCGGTGGAGATGTGCTTCTTGCCGTTGTAGATGAGCTTCTCGTAGATCTCGTCGGAGAGGATGATGATGTCCTCCGACGCCGCCACTTCGACGATGGCCTCGAGCTCGTCCTTCGTGTAGACGGAGCCGGTCGGGTTGTTGGGGCTGTTGAGGATGAGCATGCGGGTGCGGCCGCTGATGGAGTCCTCGAACTCCTCGGCGGTGAACTTCCACTTGTTCTCGCGCTTCGTCTCGACCACGTAGGGTTCGGCTCCGGCGAGGCGGACCATGTCGGGATAGCTCGTCCAGTAGGGAGCCGGGATGATGACTTCGTCGCCCGGGTCGCAGCAGGCGAGGATCGCGTTGTAGCAGGAGTGCTTCGCCCCGCAGTTCACGGAGATCTGGTCCGGCGTGTATTCGATCCGGTTCTCCCGCAGCAGCTTCTCGGCGATCGCCTTCTTCAGTTCGGGAATGCCCGTGACGGCCGTGTACTTGGTGCGGCCGGCCTGGAGCGCCTCGATCGCCGCGTCCTTGATGTGCTGGGGCGTGTCGAAGTCCGGCTCCCCGGCGCCGAAGCTGGCGATGTCCTGGCCCTCGGCCTGCATTTTCTTCGCCGTGGCGGTGATGGCGAGCGTCAGGGAGGGGGCGATCTGGGAGAATTTTTCGGCGATCAAACTCATGTCTGGTGGATGGATTGGGGATTCCGCCCCTGGCCTGCGCAACCGCCCTTGCGCCGGTCGATTCCACCGGGATGCACGGAGCGGGCCGCGGAGGGCCGGGCGTTCACTAAATAAATCACCCGCATCGACGGGGATTTGGTGGATGGCTCGACCGCAACTCCGTGAACAATGCGGATGGTTCCACTAACCGATTTGAGGCCGGATTCAAGCGAAATGCGCCCGGCGATGGATTTTGTGCGGACCCCGAGCGCTGACGAAGGGAGGGGGAAGGAGGCCATCCATCCGCTTGCGGATCGGCGGGGCAGGCGCTATCTCTCCGCACCATGCCCGCCGCTCCGAAATGCTTCGCCTTCCTCGGCACCGACGAGGCGCTGGTGAAGGAGGCCGCCCTGAAGCTCGCCGAGGCGCTCGCGCCGAAGGACAACGAGTTCGGTCTCGAGATCGTGAGCGGGTCCGCCGACAACGCGGACCAGGCCACGCTCGTCGTCGCCCGCGCCATCGAGGCGATCCAGACCCTGCCCTTCTTCGGCGGCGACAAGGTCGTCTGGCTGCAAGGGGTGAACTTCCTCGGCGAATCGCAGACGGCCAAGGCGGAATCGACTCTCTCGGCCCTCGATACGCTCGTCGGGATCCTGGAGAAAGACCTTCCGCCGGACGTGACCTTCATCCTCAGCGCCGGAGAGATCGACAAGCGCCGCACCTTCTACAAGCGCCTCGCCAAAGCCGCCAAGGTCGAGGTCCACGACAAGCTCGACACGACCAAGGCCGGGTGGGAGACGGCCGTGATGGGCCACGTCGCCGACCGCGCCGCCGACCGGGGCCTGAAGTTCCAGGGTGCCGCCCTCGAGCGCTTCGTCCTCCGCGTCGGGGCCGACACCCGCTCCATCGACAGCGAGCTGGAGAAGCTCTCCCTCTTCGTCGGCAGCCGTCCCGCCACCGAGGACGACGTCGCCGCGATCACCTCGCAGAGCCACGCCGGCTACATCTTCGACATCGGCGAAGCGATCGGCAAGCGCGACCTGCCCAGAACCCTGCAGCTCATCGACTTCCAGCTACGGCGCGGCGAGAACGCCATCGGCCTGCTCCTCGCCGCCATCGTTCCGAAAGTCCGCAACCTGCTCCACGCGAGGGACATCGTCGAGACCCACGGAGTGCGGGCAGGGCGCAGCTACCCCGACTTCCAGAAGCAGCTCGGGGCTCTCCCTGCCTCCGCCACCGGCCATCTTCCCCGCACCAAGGAGGGAGCGCTGAACGCCTATCCCCTTTTCCTTTCCGCCCAGATCTGCGGCAAGTTCACCCTCGCCGAGCTCCGCTCCGCCCTCGAGGCCTGCCTCGAGGCGAACCTGCGCCTCGTCACCACCTCCCTCGATCCCCGCCTCGTCCTCCACCAGTTGGCCGCCCGCATCCTCGCCGGGGCCGGCCCCTCCTCCCCCCGACGATGAAAGTGTTCCTCCTCCCCCTCGCCATCGGCCTCTTCGCAGGCGTCATGGCCGGCCTCTGCGGCGTCGGCGGCGGCATCGTGATGGTGCCCTGCTTCGTCTACTTCCTCGGCATGGAGCAGAAGGCCGCCATCGCCACGAGCATGGCGGTGATCGTGCCGACCTCGCTGATGGCCATCGCCCGCTTCCAGCAGGCCGGCATGGTGAACTGGCAGGCCTTCTGGCCCACCGCCCTCGGCGCCATCGCCGCCGCCTGGCTCGCCACCGGCTGGGTGCGCAAGCTGAGCAACGACCAGCTCACCAAGATCTTCGCCGTCCTGATGATCCTCGTCGGGATCAGCATACTGTTCAAGAAGGCGGCCTGATACCAACTCCGAAAGAGATTTGGACGATCGTGGAGTGGAGTCCGGATCCGATCTGGCATCATCGTCAAGCCGTCCGATCCAGTGAAGGTGGGGCGAGGCGTCCCTTGTATCTTGAAAAGGTGTAGGATTCGGATGCCGGG
>CAYSZN010000486.1:0-3490 GCA_964435425.1 uncultured Akkermansia sp.
TCCCTCAAGCCACCTCAAACGGCGTCGCCTGCATTCCCTCCTCGAGAATCCACTGGGCATTGCGACCGTGCTCCGCGTCGCAGAGCGGATGGATCGCCAGGCCGGGATACTCGATCGCGGCGAGGAAATGGGTGCTCGCGTTCTGAAGATGGCCGGGCTGGGGAGGCACGGCCAGCTCGATCCCCTCGGGATGCTCCGCCGTGGCGAGGAGGATGCGGCCGCCGTGGTCGGGCTCGATGTGGACGGTGCCGGCGCTGCCGTAGATCGTCGTGCTGTAGCTGGTGAGCCTGCCGATCTGCGTCCAGCTCGCTTCGCTCGTGGCGAGGGCGTGCGGATACTTCAGCACGAGGATGGCGTTGTCCTCGAGGGAGAGGCCGGGCTTCAGCCCCGTGCTCACGCGCACCCCCGTGACCAACTCGGGACGGCCCAGGACCACGTCGGCGAGGACCGCGCCGTAGCAGCAGTAGTCCATCAGCGCCCCGGCTCCGTTCCGCTCCGCGTCGTAGAGCCATTCGCAGAACGGCCGCGAGCAGCCCAGCTCGACCGGCCCCTGGTGCGCGGCGCGGTAGCGCACCTGCCAGACCTGCCCCAGCTCCCCGGCCTGCGCCATGGCGATGCCGTGGCGGAGCTGCGGCCACCAGGCGAAGGGCCAGTTGACCATCAGGCGCACCCCGTTCGCCCGCGCCGCCGCGAGCATTCGCTCCGCCCCCGCGAGGGTCGCGGCCATGGGCTTCTCGACGAGACAGTGCAGGCCGCGCTCGCAGGCCTGCACGGCGAGGTCCTCGCCGAGCCGGTTGCTCGCGAAGACGTAGGCGGCGGTGATCCCCTCGCGCCCGAGCAGCTCGTCGTAGGACTCGCAGGTCTCGCCGGAAAAGCGGTCGCGGTAGGTCGCGAGCAGCTCGCCGTCGGCATCCGCCGCTCCGACGAGCTCGGCCCGTCCCGTGGCGGCAATGGCGGCGAGCTCCCCGAGCACGCCCCAGACGTGGTCGTGGTGGAGACCGAGAGTGACGATGCGATGGGCCATGGGTGAAGAAACCACGGATCGGGGATCGTGCAATCGGGGTCCGGCCGACCACGCCCCGCGCCGCGACCGCGCGAGTTCTTCGGGGTTGCCCTCGGGCCGCTTTTTTCATAGCTTGGAGGACAACGCCATGAACACCCCGACCACTCCCGCCACCATCGACCGCCGCCAAGTCCTCAAATACGGAGCCGGCTTCGGTCTCGCCCTCGCCTGGCCCAACTCCCGCGTCCTCGGCGCGAACGACGACATCCGCGTCGGCATCATCGGGGTGAACGGCCGCGGCGGCGCCCACATCAGCGCCTTCACCGGAATGAAGGGCGTGCGCACCACCGCGATCTGCGACGCCGATCCGAAGGTGCTCGACGCCAAGGTGAACCAGGTCTCGGACAAGCAGAAGATCGCGGTGAAGGGCTACGTCGACATGCGCGAGATGTTCGAGAAAGGGGACATCGACGTGATGTCCACCGCCACGCCGAACCACTGGCACACCCTCGCGGGATTCTGGGCGATCCAGGCGGGCAAGGACGCCTTCGTCGAGAAGCCGATCTCGCACAATGTCTGGGAGGGGCGCCAGCTGGTGAAGCTCGCCCGCAAGGAAGGGAAGATCTGCCAGGGCGGCACGCAGAGCCGCTCCATCGGCTCGATCCAGGCGGCGGTGAAGTTCGTCCAGGACGGCAAGCTCGGGAAGATCCGCTACGTCAAGGGCATGTGCTACAAGGCCCGCCAGTCCATCGGCAAGGGCGGCAACGGCGCCATCCCCGAAGGGGTGAACTACGACCTCTGGAGCGGTCCCGCCGAGCTGGAGTCGCCCCTGCGCCGCCAGAAGTTCCACTACGACTGGCACTGGTTCTACGCCTACGGCAACGGCGACATGGGCAACCAGGGCATCCACCAGATGGACGTGGCCCGCTGGTATCTCGGCGAGAACGCCATCGCCCCGCGCACGATGAGCATCGGCGGCCGACTCGGCTACGACGACGACGGCGAGACCCCGAACACCCAGCTCGTCTGGCACGACTACGAGGCCGCCCCGCTGATCTTCGAGACCCGCGGCCTGCCCAGGAGCAAGGAGGCCCAGGCGGAATGGGCGAAGAGCATGGAGTCGCCCGAGGAGTTCGAGGGGCTGAGCGGCGTCTCCGTGGTCGTCGCCTGCGAGGGCGGCTACGTCTTCACCGACGCGGGCGGCAAGGTGCAGATCAAGGACCGCGACGGCAAGGAGATGCCGGCTCCCAAGGCCTTCGAGACTGAGGACATCTTCGCGAACTTCATCACCGCAGTGAAGAGCCGCAAGGTCGAGGATCTCTACGCCGACTGCGAGGAGACCCACCTTTCCAGCGCGCTCTGCCACACGGGCCTCATCTCGCACCGCCTCGGCGCGTCGCTGAAGAAGGACGAGATCGTCGAGAAGATCAAGGACGACGCCCTGCTCGAGGAGCGCTTCGGCTCCATGGCCGACCATCTCGCGCGGAACGGCGTCGATCTGGCGCAGGAGGGCATCGTCCTCGGACCGATGCTCCAGTTCAATCCCCAGACCGAATGGGCGGAGGGCAACGGCGAGCTCGACGCCCCCGCAAACCGCCTCGCGACCCGCGAATACCGCGCCCCCTACGTGGTGCCCGAGGTGCTGTGAGGAGGGGGTAGTTTCGTCTGTGGCCGCGTCCATCGGGCGCGGTTCGGGTGTCCAAACGACGCCCGGCCGAGGTCGATGCCCTCGGCTACAGGGCTCCGCCTCCGAAGAACGCGCCAGCGCTCTGTAGCCGCGTCCATTGAGCGCGGTTCGAACGTCCAAGCGACAATCGGCCGAGGTCGATGCCCTCGGCTACAGGTGGCGGCTCCGCTGGAAAGGCATGGTAGAGAATACGCGAAGCGGATAGCCGGAGGCAATTTCGTGAGAACTTCTCCCGACCGTCGCTACGGCGTCACGGATGGAGTCATAGCGGGTATTCCCATGGATTGACGAACTGGATGCCAGTGGCGGCGAAGTCGGCGGTGTTGCGGGTGGCGAGGGTGAGGTGGTGGACTTTGGCGGTGGCGGCGATGAGGGAATCCTCGGAGGAGGTTCCGTGGGCGGCGCGAAAGTCGGCGGCCTGCTCGGCGATGGCACGGTCCACGTCGAGGATGCGGAAGCGTTGCGGCTGGGCGATGATGGTTGCATACCACGCGGCGAGGCGGGCGGCGAAGGTGGGATCCTTGCGCTCCACTTTCCTCATGCCGTAGCGGATTTCATTGAGGGTGATGACGCTGAGCCAGACATCGCCGATGCCCGCCTGCCAGTTCCGAACGCTGGGATGGACCTTTTTCTTCTGCCGCAGTTCAGAAAGCGTCACGGTGTCGAGGAGGAAGCGGGGCATCAGTCTTCGTCAGGTTCGAAGGTGAATTCGCGGGCTGCCCATGTCCTGCGGTCCTCCAGAGGAAATTCCTTCTCGTAGAACCAATCGGGCATGCCGGGAACGGTGAGGGCTTCGATCA
>CAYSZN010000487.1:0-3476 GCA_964435425.1 uncultured Akkermansia sp.
CGAACTGAACGATCTCCTCCGCGGCGACCCGGAGACCTGCGAGCTCTACCTCGATCTCGCCGAAATCCACGCTCTCCTCGCGAGCGAAGCGGTCGGCACGGATCTCGCCGACGCGGCGGCTCCGGCGATTCTTCCCTTTCCAACCGCCCCGGCGAAGCCTGCGAAACGCCGCCCCGCCTCGTGGTGGCCCTGGCTTGCGGTGGCGGCGGCCGTGGCCTTGCTCGTGAACGGCTACGCGCTCTGGCGGAACGGCGCTCCACCCGAGGAGCCATCGCACATGCCCGGCGTCGCCGTGCTGAGCCGCGTCGTCGATCCCGAGTGGACGGACAGCGCCACCGTTCCGGGCGTGGGCGACGCGGTGCCAGTCGGACGCTTTTCCCTGCGCTCCGGTCTCGCCCAGATCGAGTTCTTCAGCGGGGCCACGGTGATCGTGGAGGGGCCTGCCGAGCTCGATCTGAAATCCGCCTGGCGCGTCGTCTGCCGCAGCGGTCGGCTCCGCGCCTTCGTGCCCGAGCCGGCGCAGGGTTTCGTCGTTTCCACGCCCGACTACGAGGCCGTCGATCTCGGGACCGAGTTCGCCCTCAGCGTCGGCGCGGGCGGACGCAGCGAGATCCACGTGGTTGATGGAGAGGTGCGGCTCGACTCCGCCGATGGGCGCGAGCTGCGCCATCTCGGAGCCGGCAGCGCGATCCGCGCCTCGGACGGGGAATTGAGCGAGATCGAAAGCCGTGGTGAGGCCTTCGTGGACCGAGAGCGCCTGATGCAGCTCGCCCGCGACGACTGGCGCTCGCGCTACGCGGAGTGGAGGCAGCGGAGCGAAGCGCTGCGGAACGATCCCGCGATGCTCGTCTATTTCGACTTCGAGGGACACGCTCCCTGGGACCGCGCTCTGGAGAACCGCAGCGCCGCCATGCCTGGAGCAGGAGCCATCATCGGTGCGCAGTGGACGCAGGGCCGCTGGCCCGGCAAGGGGGCGCTGGAATTCAAGCGCATCAGCGACCGCGTCCGCCTCCGCGTGCCCGGCGACTACGAGGCGATGACGCTGGCCGCCTGGGTGCGGGTCGAGGGCTTCGAGCGTCGGCTGAACTCCCTCGTGCTCACCGACGGATGGGAGACGGGCGAAGTCCACTGGCAGATCAGCAGCAAGGGCGAGCTGATCCTCGGTGTTTCCGAAGGGCTGAACAGCTTTTCCGTGCCCGCCATCCAGCCCCGCGACCTCGGGCGCTGGATGCACCTCGCCGTGACCATCGACGGCTCTTCGGAGGCGGGCCGCATCGTCCACTACCTCGACGGCCGGCCGCTCGGGGAGGCCGTGTCGCCGAAACCGTTTCCGCCCCTGCGCCTCGGCGACGCCGAGATCGGCAACTGGCAGGCCAGCGACCTCGTCAATCCCCATCCCATCCGCAGCCTCAACGGCCGCATCGACGACCTGTTCATCCTCGGTCGGGCCATGTCCCCCGAGGAGATCGCGGAGATCCACCGTGCGGGATTGCCGAACGGGTGAGGAGAGAGCCTCCCCTCACGGCACCGGCAAGGCCAGCACCTGCCCGTCCGCAAGCAGACGGTCGCGGAGCGTCGCGTAGGGGATTTCCTGCACGCTCGCGCCCGCATCGATGGCCTGCGAGGCGGCGACGGCGGTAGCTTGGCCGAGGGCCATGAAGGTAAACTCGATGCGGATCGCGCCGTAGGCGATGTGACTGGAGGAGGGGCAGGTGGAGGTGAGCAAATTCACGGCCTCCGACGTCTTGGGAACGAGGGCGCGGTAGGAGACGCCGAAGGGAATCCAATCGTCGCCGCCGAAGACGAAGCCTTCGTTGTAGGCATGGCCGTCGCGGACGATGGTGCGCACGCTGTGGACATCGGGCGGCCAGAAGGCCATGCCGACAGGGTCCTCCACCGGCGTGGGATGGTCCTTTTTGACATGGTGCTCGGTGACGATGTAGTCGGAGACCATGCGCCGGGCGTCGCGGACATAGAACATCCTTGGCCAGCCGCCGTTGTCGGTGAACTCGTCCTTGGCCAGGCCCCACTCGGACCAGTGGGCCTGCAGCTCGGGGGCGATCCGGCCGATCTCGGGATCGTTGGCGAGAAAGTGGAAAAGCCCCTGGGTGTATTCCCGGTGATAGGTCAGGATGGCCTCGCGTTCGGCCCGGCTGCCTGCGGGATAGCCGTAGTTGCGGCCGTTGAGGTTGTGCGAGGCCGCCGCGCCTCCGTTGACATCGGCCTTTTGATTGGGCAGGACGGCCCGGGGACGGTGGATGCGGCCTCCGGCTTGGAGGTAGCGCTTGTAGAGCTCGTAGTTCGCCGGATCGTAGGAGGCGGGCTTGGGGAAAGGGATGCGGTTTTCCGGGTTGTCCGTCATGCAGACGCGGAAGCAATAGGCCTGCAAGCGGTGGTCGCCTTCGCCGGGAGTGCCCAGAGGCTCGTCGAGCACGCCGTGGATGGTGCCGCTGGAGGGATCGCCAGGGACGACCCAGGGATCGAATTGGACCTCGAACTGGCAGTGGGTGGTTTCCGCGCGAATGCCGTTCTTGGTTTCGTTGTAGAGGGAGTTGGCCTCGCGACCGATCACGGTGCTGATTCCGGCGGCGGCGAGCAGATCGCCTTCGATGGTGGCGTCGATGAAGACCTTGCCTTGGAAGGTTCCCTTGGTCGTGCGGATCGCGGTCAGCCGGGCTCCGTCTTTCTCGACCGCTCCGTCCTCCTCCAGCAGGCGGGCTTCGGTGACCACCTCGATGCCGTGCTCCGCGAGCCAATCGTCGATCACCTTTTGGGCAACGCTGGATTCAAACCGCCACAGAGCAGATTCCTTCCTCCCTTCCGCGAGCATGGACTCGAAGGCCTCGGCCTTGCCGTAGTGCTTGGCGATCCGGCGGTAGAACTCGAGGGCGAGGCCGCCGACGGCGGGGCTGTTCCGGAACTGCGAGTGGTTGTCGATGTCCGTGCCGCCGAGCCCCTCGACATTCATGCCGCCCACATGGCGCGAGGGTTCGAGCAGGACGACTGTCTTGCCCAGCTTGGCCGCCTGGATGGCGGCGGGGAATCCCCCGGAGGAGCCTCCGTAGACGACGATGTCGTAGGTGCGTGCCGAGAGGGTGGAGTAGGAGAGAAGACAGCCTATGGCAAGGGTCCAGAGTCGCATCATGCCCCGAGCATCGGGCCTCCGGCTCGGGAGACAAACTCGCGCGATGATGGAAAATCCGGTATGTCCGATCCTTCGGCCGGATGCTGTGCTCAGGCGGGGCTGTTCGCGGGAAGCCCGACGGTCCGCTAGCGCTGTAGCCGCGTCCATTGGGCGCGGGGCGGATGTCCAAACGACGTTCGACCGAGGCCAATGGACGCGGCTACAGGACTCCGCCTTCGATGATCCTATCTATCAACTTTGCTGGAATGAACCACTAGGGTGCCTCCTCGTCGAGCTCGTAGTCGACGACTTCGCCGATCACGAGAATGGCTCCGATGTGCCAGGCCTTGTC
>CAYSZN010000488.1:0-3469 GCA_964435425.1 uncultured Akkermansia sp.
CATGTTCTTGACGTAGTCGGCGTGGCCGGGGCAGTCCACGTGGGCGTAGTGGCGGTTTTCGGTCTCGTACTCGACGTGGGCCGTGGAAATGGTGATGCCGCGCTCACGCTCTTCGGGCGCACCGTCGATCTCGTCGTAGGCGCGCTTTTCGGCAAGGCCCTTTCCGGCGAGGGTCGTCGTGATCGCTGCGGTGAGGGTCGTCTTGCCATGGTCGACGTGACCGATCGTGCCCACGTTCACGTGAGGCTTGGTGCGTTCGAATGCTGCTTTAGCCATTTTCGTTAGGTTTTTTGTTGGTGGTGTTCGTAGAAATCTGTCCCTTCTGGGAGTCTCGGGGCTCGGTTGCGGCAGGGCCGCCCTGGTTGTTCTTGCTGCTCAAATGGAGCTCTTGATGGGATTTGAACCCATGACCTCTTCCTTACCAAGGAAGTGCTCTACCCCTGAGCTACAAGAGCCTTTCAGCACCTTGAGCTTCAAAGACCAAACGATCCAGTAACCCAGGCAATCCCCAAAACCGCCAAAGTCAACAAGCCTCCAGCACCGTTCCCTTCCGGGAGGGGGCATCGAGGCGAGAGCCAGACCGGCAGAATCAGGGGCGAAAGGTAGCCGCGCCCTTCATTCTGTCAAAAAAAACTTCCTGATTCGTTTAAAAATGTCGGGAGTGTCGGTTTGCCAAGCCTCCTACTCCTTACTCTTACCTCTTACTCTTACTCCAGATCGTGGCAGGACCGGCGCTTTGAGTAAGAGGTAAGAGTAAGGAGTATGAGTAGGAGACGCTCACCCCGCGAGATCCTCCGCAAACCGCCGGATCGCCACCGCCTTCCCCGATGTCTCCTCGACATCCACCAACACCCCCCGCAAGCCCACCGGCCCCCTCGCCACCGGAAAACGCCGCGGCGTTGAAGTCAAAAAACGCTCCACCACCGGCCCCGTCTCCCGCCCGAGCACCGAATCGAGCGGGCCGCACATCCCCGCGTCGCACAGGAAGGCCGTGCCGCCGGGCAGCACGCGCTCGTCCGCCGTCTGCACATGCGTGTGCGTCCCGACCACGGCGGACACCAGACCGTCCAGCGCCCAGCCGAGCGCGATCTTCTCGCTCGTCGTCTCCGCATGGAAATCGACGAAGACGACCTTCACCCCCTCCTCGCGGAGCCTGGCCGCCTCCTCCCTCACCGCGAGGAAGGGATTCTCCAAGGGCGGCTGCATGAAACTCCGCCCCTGCGCGTTGATCACCCCGACCATGCCTTTGGACGTCTCCAGAACCATGGACCCGGCCCCCGGCACGCCCGGTGGATAGTTGATCGGACGCAGCACTCTCGGCTCCATTTCCATGAACTCCACAATTTCCATCTGGTCCCAGACATGATCCCCCGTCGTGATGACCGCCACGCCGGCGCGCAACAGATCGATCGCGATCTTTGGAGTGATGCCCCGCCCGGCCGCCGCATTCTCGCCATTGGCCACGATGAAATCCACCCCCTCCGCCTCGCGGATCGCGGCGAGGCGCGAGATCACCGCCTTCCGGCCCGGCTCTCCGACAATATCTCCTAGAAATAGAATCCTCAGCATGCTCCTATTTCTTCGCCCTCTTTCCGGCACATGAAACCGAAATCTTCGAACGGTTCCAGGCGTCCCCCACGCCGACGCATCTGGCTTCCCGCCGTGGCGCTTCTCCTCGCCGCCGGGTCGGCGTTTCCGAGCTCCCCTCCCCCCGTGCCGCACCTCGCCCGCCTCGGCTCCGCCCCCGACTGGTCGAGGCTCGATCCCTATCAGGGCACCATGACCCGCGAGGAGTTCGTCCACCTCCTCCACCACTGCTACGCCCGCCGTCCCGAGGAGGCCGAGGGCGTCATCCGCATCGAGGCCGACCGTGCCCTCATCCTGAAGCAGTCGAACGCGCCCGAGCTCGGCTGGTACGACCTGCGCTTTCGCAGCGGCACCCCCCTGCCGAAGGACTCGCCGCGCTTTTGGCGCGCGCCCCTCGACCTCGCCGACCTGCCCGAGAACTCCTCCCAACCGCTCGCCGGACTGCGCATCGCCATCGATCCCGGCCACATCGGCGGCAAATGGGTCACCTGGGACGACCGCCACTTCAAACTGGGCGGTCCCGACACCCTCGAAGTGCGGGAAGGCGAGATGACCCTCCTCGTCGCCAAGATCCTGAAACGCGACCTGTCCCTCCTCGGGGCCGAGGTCTATCTCACCCGCGAGACAAACGATCCCGTCACCAGCGACCGTCCCGAGACCCTGCAGGAGGAGGCCAAGACCTATCTCATCCGGCGGGGCCAGATCCCCTCCCCCGGCCTCGTCGCCAGCACCGCCAAGGCCATGTTCGCCATCTCCAGCGAAATCCGTGCCCGCGGCGAGCTCATCAACGACACGATCCAGCCCGACCTCGCCCTCTGCCTCCACTTCGACGCCTCCCCCTGGCCCGGCGGCAGGCCCGTCTTCCGCTCGCCGAACACCCTCCACCTCCTCATCAACGGCTGCTATTCCAAAGGCGAGATGGCCGAGGACGACACCCGCTTCGAGATGGTCCTGCGCATTCTCCAGCGTCTCTACCACGAGGAGCTCCGTCTCGCCGACACCGTCTCGCGCACCATGCAGCGCGAGACCCGGCTCCCGCCCGCCTCCTACGACGGCACCAGCGGCATGTCGGTGAACGGCAACGAATACGTGTGGGCCCGCAATCTGCTCGCCAACCGCGCCTTCCTCTGCCCCGTGCTCTTCTTCGAGCCCTTCTGCATGAACCACCGCGAGACCCACGCCCGCGTCCAGGAAGGCCCCTACGAAGGCCTCCGCGAGATCAACGGCGTCTACCGGAAGAACCTCTACCAGGAATACGCCGACGGCGTCACCGCCGGACTCGTCCGCCACTACCGGCAGCAGCGTCAGCGCGCCGCGCCGGGGAACCGGGAGTGAGGCAACAAAGGTCTTGGCAGGGGCGTGTGGAGTTGGTTACGATGCGGCGGTTCGTTGAAGAAAACCGCGTGAATCTCCAAGCTCTAATTCCAATCCACAAGGGTGACACGGATGCCGTCCAGAGAGCCAAGTCTGCAGGCTATCCGGCAATCGAGCCAATTTTGGGGAGCCTCCTTGAGTGGATGCAGGACATGAACTGGCCTGTGGCGGGCCATGTCAAAGAGTTGCTCACCCCTATTGGCGCTCCGCTTTCGCCGCACGTCCTGAAGGTTCTTCAAGGAGACGACGATACGTGGAAATATTGGGTTCTTACTCAGCTTGTCGTCAACTTTGACAAAGAAGCCCGCAAGCCAATCATCGGTGAGTGCCTCCGAATCGTTAACAGTCCAACGGATGGCGAAGTCGCCGAAGAGGTCAATTTAGCAGCTCGCGATATTTTGATTCTCGATACTCACGACTGAAATCAAACCAATCCATCCCATCCGAAGCCGGGTGCCCGACCTTGAAGCAAGGATCAAGGAGGGGGACTTTCCAAGTCCCCTTTGGC
>CAYSZN010000489.1:0-3467 GCA_964435425.1 uncultured Akkermansia sp.
TCGCGGGTGGAACGGTCGAATCCATAGACGCGCGGAAAGAACGCGCCAGCACTGTCGCCGCGTCCATCGGGCGCGGGGCGGACGTCCCTGCGACGCTCGGTCGAGGTCAATGGCCTCGGCTACAGATTCCGCCCGAGGCTTCGGCGAGACTTGGCAAGTCTCGTTCCTTGGGGCGGCGGACCGGACCAAGGAGTGAGGCTTGCCAAGCCTCCACCACCTGCATGGTTCCGACGGGATCTGTGGTTCGCTCCTGTGGAACAACGCGCCAGCGCCTGTGGCCGCGTCCATCGGGCGCGGATCGAATGTTCCTACGACGCTCGACCGAGGTCGATGCCCTCGGCTACAGGTTCCTTCCCCGAACAAAAAAAACCGGGCGCACCTTTCGATGCGCCCGGCTCGAATTGGATTCCTGAAACGGAAACCGGAAGGCGGTCTTACATCATGCCGCCCATGCCGTGGTCGTGGCTGTGCTCGCCGCCGGCTTCCTTCTTCTCCGGAACGTCGGAGATGAGGCACTCGGTGGTGAGGAGCAGGCCGGAGATCGAGGCGGCGTTCTGCAGCGCGCTGCGGGTCACCTTGGTCGGATCGACGACGCCGGACTTCACGAGGTCCTCGTAGGTGTCGGTGGCGACGTTGTAGCCGGTGTTGCCCTTCTCGTTCTTGACCTTCTCGACGATGAGGGCGCCCTCGCGGCCCGCGTTGGCGGCGAGTTGGCGGAGGGGGGCTTCGATGGCGCGGGCGACGATGGAGGCGCCGGTGGCTTCGTCACCGACGAGACCGAGGTCGCCGAGACCGGCGTGGGCGCGGATGAGGGCCGTGCCACCGCCGGGGACGATGCCTTCCTCGACCGCCGCACGGGTGGCGTGGAGGGCGTCTTCGACGCGGGCCTTCTTCTCCTTCATCTCGGTCTCGGTGGCGGCACCGACATTGATGACGGCCACGCCTCCGGCGAGCTTGGCGAGGCGCTCCTGGAGCTTCTCGCGGTCGTAGTCCGAGGTGGTCTCCTCGATCTGACGGCGGATCTGGGAAACGCGGCCGCTGATGGCCTCGCTCTTGCCTTCGCCTTCGATGATGGTGGTGTCCTCCTTCGTGATCTTGATGGAGCGGGCCTTGCCGAGGTCGTCAAGGGTGACGTTCTCCAGCTTGATGCCGAGGTCGTCGGTGATGACGCGGCCACCGGTGAGGATGGCGATGTCCTCAAGCATGGCCTTGCGGCGGTCGCCGAAGCCGGGAGCCTTGACGGCGGCGGCATTGAGGGTGCCGCGGATCTTGTTCACCACGAGGGTGGCGAGGGCTTCGCCTTCGACGTCCTCGGCGATGATGAGGAGGGGCTTGCCGCTCTGCGCCACCTTCTCGAGCAGCGGGAGCATGTCCTTGAGGTTGGAGACCTTCTTCTCGTGGATGAGGATGAGGGCGTTGTCGAGGTCGACGGTCATGGTCTCGGTATCGGTGACCATGTAGGGGGAGAGGTAGCCCTTGTCGAACTGCATCCCTTCGACGACGTCGAGGGTGGTGTCGATGCCCTTGGCCTCCTCGACGGTGATGGTGCCATCCTTGCCGACCTTGTCCATCGCGTCGGCGATGATGTTGCCGATCTCGGTGTCCCAGTTGGCGGAGACGGTCGCGACCTGCGCGATCTCCTTGGTGTCGGTGACCTCGGTGGAGATCGCCTTGAGCTGCTCGACGAGAGCGGCGGCGGCCTTGTTGATGCCGCGCTGGAGGCTGATCGGGTTCGCACCGGCGGTCACGTTGCGGAGGCCTTCGCTGAAGATGGCCTCGGCGAGCACGGTCGCGGTGGTGGTACCGTCGCCGGCGATGTCGGAGGTCTTCGAGGAGACTTCCTTGATGAGCTGGGCGCCCATGTTCTCGTAGGGGCAACCGAGCTCGATCTCCTTGGCGACGGTGACGCCGTCCTTGGTGATCGTGGGGCTGCCGAATTTCTTGTCGAGGATGACGTTGCGGCCTGCAGGCCCGAGCGTCGCCTTGACCGCTTTCGCGAGCTTGCGGACGCCGGCAAGGAGGGCGTGGCGGGCTTCTTCGTCGAAGGACAGTTGTTTAGCCATAGTGTTCTGTTTTTGTTAGTTTGTCTTTGAGAATGTTCAGCAGGGTCGGATGCCTGACCCGACCCTCTTCGGTGTTCAGGAGAGGATGCCGAGGATGTCGCTTTCGTTCACGATGACGCACTCCTCGCCGTTGACCTTGACTTCGGTGCCCCCGTACTTGGAGATGAGCACCTTGTCGCCGACCGCGACGGAGAACTCGATGATCTCGCCCTCGTCGTTCTTGCCGTTGCCGAGCGCGAGCACTTCGGCTTCCTGGGGCTTCTCCTTCGCGGTGTCGGGAAGGAAGATGCCGCCTTCGGACTTCTGCTCGGCGGGCTCGATGCGCTTCACGAGGACGCGGGTTCCAAGCGGTGTGATTTTGGATGCCATGGATTGGGTTTGGTTGGTTTTCTTTTGGGTTTGGGTTTGGAGATTCCGAGGTTCGCTGGGCACGCCGCCGAAACCGGGATCGGCGAACTCAGAAGCGGGCCGACGAGCCGCGGAATCCGTGCTCCGGCCCTTCCTGCGAAGAACCGGAGCAAAAGATGGGTCATGATTTGCCTTCGCCGACTTCCTCGAACTCGGCATCGACGACGTCGCCCTTGGCGCGTTTCGGTTCGGCGGGGGCCTCGTCATCGTCGTCCACAGGGGACGCTCCGGCGGTCGCTCCAGCGGCCTGCTGCGCGGCGGCGGCGAGCTGGGCGAACTTCGCCTGGAGCCCGTCGGTGGCCTTGCGGATGCGGTCGGTGTCGTCGGACTTCAGCGCCTCCTCGACCTCGGCCACGGAGGCCTCGATCTCGGACTTGGCGGCGGCGGGGAGCTGCTCCCCGAGCTCGCCGAGCTGCTTTTTCACCGTGTAGACGGCGTTGTCGGCGAGATTTCGCACCTCGATGCCTTCGATGCGCTTCTTGTCCGCCTCGGCGAACTGCTCGGCCTCGCGCTTGGCCTTCTCGATCTCCTCGGAGCTGAGACCGCTCGATCCCTCGATGGAGATGTGGTGCTCCTTGCCGGTGCCCTTGTCCTTGGCGGACACCTTGAGGATGCCGTTGCGGTCGATGTCGAAGGTGACCTCGATCTGGGGCAGGCCGCGGGGAGCCGCGTTGATTCCGTCGAGGCGGAAGTTGCCGAGCACCTTGTTGTCGGAGACGAGCTTGCGCTCGCCCTGGCAGACGACGATGTCCACGGAAGGCTGGTTGTCGGCGGCGGTCGAGAAGACCTGCGACTTCTTCGCGGGGATCGTCGTGTTCCGCTCGATCATGGGAGTGGCGATGCCACCCTGAGTCTCGATGGAGAGGGTCAGTGGGGTCACGTCGAGAAGCACGACGTCGCCGAGCGAAGGGTCCTTGGCGAGGACGCCGCCTTGGATCGCGGCGCCGACAGCGACGACCTCGTCGGGGTTCACGCCCTGGTGGGGATCCTTGCCGG
>CAYSZN010000490.1:0-3465 GCA_964435425.1 uncultured Akkermansia sp.
CCGTAGGCGCGGGCGAGGCGCTCGCGCAGGTCGAGCCGGTCGGGGTGCGACTGGAGGATTCCCGCGTAGGCGGAGATGGCCCGGTCGAGCTGGCCCGCGGCATGGTAGTATTCGGCGACCTTCTCGATCACCTCGACCTTGCCTTCGGAGAAATCGAGGGCCTTCGCATGGATGCCGTCGACGAGGGTGGTGTCGGGCGTTCCGCCGTTTTCGCCGGAGGGCATGACGCGGATGGCGAGGCGTCCGAGGCGGAGCCAGAAATGGGGATCGTCGTTGTCGCGTTTCGCCGCCTCCTCCACTGCGGCGCGGGCGTCGTCGCGGCGGTCGGCCGAGACGAGAAGCTTCACGAGATGCTCGTAGACGGCGGGGTTGTCGGGGAAGAGGGCCACGGCTTCCTCGACCACCGCGATGGCCCGGGCCAGCCCCGCCGGATCCCCGCCATGGTAGGTGGCGAGATACTCGGAGAGGGAGATGTGGGCGTAGGGATGTCCGGCATTCCGTTCGAGGCTTTCCTCGAGCAGGGCGAGGGCCTCCTCCTGCCGGCCCTCGCGGGCGAGAAGATGGGCCGTCTTGCGGGCGAGGAAGAACTGGTCGGGCTGATGCCGCAGCACCTCGGAATAGGCGGCGATCGCCTCTTCGGTCCGCCCCCGCACCTCGAGCCCCCGCCCGAGGGCGTAGTGGGCCAGCGCCTGGCTTTTGCCCTTCGACGCGTCGGTGAGCGCCAAGTGCTCCGCAGGCTCGAAATACTGGCTGACGTAGATCTGGGCGAAATCATCCAGAGTGCGCGCGCTGTCGGCCCGGAGGGAGGGGACGGGGAGCAGCGCAAGGAGCGCGGTGATCAGGCCGGTCCCGTACATGACAAAGCAGCGGTGAACCAATTTTGCCGGACCACCTGACTGCCTTGCTTTCATCGCGCCAAGATCAACGATCAGCTCTTGTAACGCAAACGCTTCTTGTGGCGGTTGGCCTTCATGCGCTTGCGTCGCTTGTGCTTGTTGATCTTGGTCTTCCGTTTTTTCTTCAGGGAGCCCATAGTCAAAATCAATGTTCGCAATTCCGTTATGCCCGTCCCGGACTGACGTTCGGAGCGGGCGGGCCGCGAGTATCGGTCACTCGATCACTTTGTTCAAGGGATATTCGATGATGCCTTCGGCACCGTGCTCCTTGAGGAGCGGAACGAGCTCGCGCACCTGCCGCTCGGTCAACACGGTTTCGAGCGCGACCCAACCCTCCTGGGCGAGGCGGGCCACGGTCGGCTTGCGCAGGGAGGGCAGGAGCGCTCCGACGGTCTCGAGGGCGGCCTCGGGCAGGTTCAGCTTCAGCCCCACCATGTCGCGGGCGGTGAGTGCGCCCTGGAGGAGGACGGCGAGCCGCTCGATTTTCGAGCGCTTCCACGGATCGTCCCAGGATTCGCGCTTCGCGATGAACTGCGGATAGCTCTCCATCAGCACGTCGACGATGCGGAGATTGTTCGCCCGGAGGGAGGAACCGGTCTCGGTGATGTCGACGATGGCGTCGACGAGGTCGGGCACTTTCACCTCCGTCGCGCCCCAGCTGAACTCGACCTCGGCCTTGACTCCGTTGGCTTCGAGATACCTCTCGACGAGCCCCGTGGCCTCGGCGGCGATGCGCTTGCCCTCGAGGTCCTTCACCGAACGGATCGGCGAGTCGTTTGGCACGACGAGGACCCAGCGGGTCGGATTCGAGGTGGCGCGGCTGTACTTCAGGTCGCAGACGACGTGGACGTCGGCTCCGTTCTCGGCGACCCAGTCCTTGCCCGTGATGCCGCAGTCGAGGAAGCCGTGGTCGACGTAGCGCCCGATCTCCTGCGCGCGGATGAGGCGGATCTGGAGCTCGGGATCGTCGATGGTGGGCCGGTAGGAGCGCTCGGCCCCGTGGATGTGGTAGCCGGCCTTCTCGAAGAGGTCCATCGTCGGTTCGAAGAGGCTGCCCTTGGGCAGGCCGATCTTGAGGAGTCTGTCTGGTGTGTCCGCCATGGTGGGTGGCTAAAATGCCGAGAAAGCGGCGTCTGTCATGTCGGTTTTTTGCCGGGGCGTCTCCCCCCGGCCATTGCGCCGCCATCCCGTCGGAGTGGCGACGGTCCGATTCACGGTCGGGATCGCTCGGTGCTGGCCTCGCTGCCGATCCGATTCTCGATGACGGCTTCGAGCGCGGCGATTTCGGCATCCATCAGTGGAGCAAACTCCGGCAGTTCCCGCTTTTTCTTGGAGAGGGTGCCGTCATTCTGGCGGCAGAGCTTCACGAAGAGGTCGGCGATACGGTCTGGCAGTTCCACGATTTCCCTCATCTCCCGGCGGACTTCGTCGTAGGCGGCGAGGAAGCGGAGTTCGGCGGGCAGTTCTGTTTCGATCGTCTCCCGGATGAACTCGATCGTGATCCGGGTGGCTTCGGTCAGGTCGATGTAGCGGTAGAAATCGGCCGTGTCGTTCGTGACGGTCATCCTCATGCGGTCGTCGAGCGTGTAGTCGATGCGCTCCATCAGTGGCTTTGAGAAGCTCTCGAGTGCCTCGTCATACTCGCGGGGGCGGTTGAGGATCACGGCGGATATGGGAAGGACGAGGTCTTCGGGACCGAAACGGTTGTGTGCGAGGACGTGATGAAGGAGGAAGCGATGGATCCGGCCGTTTCCGTCGCTGAAGGGGTGAAGGAAATCGAAGGTGAACGACACGATTGCCGCCGCGACCAGCGTTGGCACATGGCTCTTTCGATGAACGGATTCCTTTCCCGGCGCCGTTGCTTTGGGGATTCGGTCGACGAGCAAATTCGACATCTTCAGGAAGCCATCCATCAGAGGCTCCAGATCCTCCGGTTTGGGGCCCGCGAAATGGACCCGCTCGACCTCGGGGGAGAGCGATTCGCCGACGTAGATCTGCTCCCCGATCTCGCTGCGCCAGCCGGTGTTGGCGTATCGCGGATCCACGATGGCTCGTTGCAGTTCGACGAGGGCTTCCTTGTTCAGGAAGTTCCGGTGCCATGCTTGCTCCAAAAGCGCAATGAACGCCTCTGCCCGCTTTTGGCTCGGGGTTTCGCGTTCGATTTCGTGGCTGCTTTTGCTCTCCTTCGCGTAAAGGTACCGGACGGCGCGGGAAAAGACGTCCGGCGGATACTCGCCGACAATCGAGGCGCAACGATGCTTCATCCCGGCCTCATCCCATTCCGGGAGTCCTCTCCATCTCACCACGGGAGAGAAATGGACTGTCCCCAGAAGGTTGGCGTTGAGGCGCTGGCGTTTGACTTTCCTGGCCGGGCCGGTCACATACAGTTCCGGATCGAGCACATCGACGTAGTTCCCCTGTTTCAGATCTGGGAGGTCTAGGCGCTTCTGGTTGAAGTCCTCGTAGAGAAACCAAAGGATGCGCGCGTAGCGTCCCGTCGGCTTGGCCCTGACGTAGGCGGTCAGCTCGGTCGGGCTGATTCTCTGCATCAGGAGTTTTCGCAGCAGTT
>CAYSZN010000491.1:0-2132 GCA_964435425.1 uncultured Akkermansia sp.
GGAGCGGCGATGTCCCCAATGGAGGAAGGAGCACGATGATGCTCGAAGTCCAGGGACCGGCGGTCGTCTCCTTCGACTGGGGGGTGATCTCGGAGACAGACTACCCTTCGGACCTTCAATTCTACATCGATGGTTCCCGAGCCGCCGTCATCGAAGGCACCGTGGACTTGCACAGTCGCTCGTTCAACCTGCGCCCGGGCCAGCACAGCCTGAAATTCGAGTTCAATAACAACTACAACACACCGGAGGAGTATGGCGGTTCTCTCATGGGCTATGTCGACAAGCTCGAGATCTCGGCCTACGGGGAAAGCGCCGACCTTGCCGATGCGGTGGATCGGGCTTCGGGGGTCTACAGCCAGTCATGGTACCGGACCAACGCGACGCACCGCGACGGAGTCGATTCCGCCGCGGTCATGGCGCCGGTGCCGAGCCGCACGGAGCTGCTCTACATCGAGCTTCCGAAGGAGGCGGGCTTGCTCCATTTCTGGACGAAGACGGAGGCCGACGCCGCCGGCACGCTGTATGTCTATCTGGACAACTCGCTGATCGTCCAGCGTTCCGGCATCCAGGGCTGGGCCAGGACGGAGCTGAATCTGCCGGCCCGCACGTCACCGCGGCTGATGGAGGCCTTCTTCTACCGCACCGAGGATCTCGACGAGAATTCGCCTAGCACGAAGGTCTACCTCGATTCCGTGGTCTTCGAATCGGGGGCGACGAACTACCAGCCCGACCTCTCCATTGGCAGGAAGGGGAAGGCGCTGAAGGGAGAGAGGATCGTCAACCGTTCGGGAGCGAGGCAGATCGCGACGGTGAAGACCCGCTGGACCAAGCCCTACGGACAATACCGGGTCGGAGGGAGGAACACCTCCCCCACCGACAAGGACTCGATCCAATTCCGCGGAGTGGGCAGCCGGCGCCACCACAAGGTGATGTTCGTGGTCAAGGAAGGAAAGAAGCTCTACGATTTCACGGCAGCGTTCCGGACCGGGAGGTTCTCCACCTACGAGCTGGGTCCGGGAAACCACGAGAGGCATGAGATCTGGATCGTCCGAAAGAAGAAGTCGAAGCGGCGCAACGTCACGCTGACCACGGTCGGAACGTCGAAGATGGATCCCCGCAAGGTCGACGCGGTCAGGACCAAGTTGGTGGTGAGGCCCTGGCGGGGCCAAAGATGACAGGCGGGACGGGATGGGCGAAGCTTAGGCCATGATGAGCTCCTTTCTCCGCCGCCTTCTCGTTCCCATCGATCCTTCCGCGTTCTCCGAGGCGGCGCTGGAGACCGCCTGCTTCTTCGCCAAGATGCATCGGGCCACCGTCTCCTCCGTCGCCGTCCTCGATTCGGACGAGATCCGTGCCAGCCTCATTCCGGCGGTCGGTCCCTACTATCCGCTCATGGCCGACGAGATCCAAAGAAAGATCGCCCATGCCGACCATCTCCTGCGGGAGCGGCTCGACCGTGCCGCCGCCATCTGCCAGGCGGCCGGGGTCGAGCATCGCGAGACCGGATACGAGGGCATTCCGGCGGAGAAGCTGATGGCCTCCGCCATCTTCCACGACCTGGTCGTCGCGGGCCTGGAGACCTCCTTCCATTTCGAGACGCGGGGTGGCCACGGCGAATCACTCCACCGCCTCCTCGACCATGCGGCCGCTCCGGTGCTTGCGGTCCCCGTGACGGGCCTGAAGCGGCTGGAGCGCGTCCTCATCGCCTTCGACGGCAGCACCGGCTCCGCCAGGGCGCTGCGCGACTTCATGCCGTTCGCCGCTCCCTTCGATCCGGAGATCGTCGTCGCCTCTGCCGAGCAGACGCATGAGCGGAGCGATTTCCTCCTCGGCAATGCCGAGCTGTTCCTCCGGGACCATGGCTTCACGAAGGTCTCGCGCGAGGCCTCGGCCGAGCCGGTCGGCGAGATGTTTGCCCGCCTTCTCGGAACGTCCGGCACCGACCTCGTCGTTCTGGGGATGCGGGCGCGCCACGTCCTCCGGGATCTGTTCGTGGGCAATTTCACGAAGACGATGATCGAGCGCGGCGACACGGCCCTCTTTCTCTCGCATTGAGGGGGGGCGGTACAGGCGTCTCCAGGACGTGCCGAATTTCCTTGATCCTCCTCCGTTCAAGAGGGTAATCTCGTCGG
>CAYSZN010000491.1:2232-3451 GCA_964435425.1 uncultured Akkermansia sp.
GCTCACGCCAATTCCGCGCTCGACTTTTTCCGCCTCTCTGCGACGATGTGGACGAGATGCACGCGACGAATCTGTTCGAGGCGATTCCGGCGGAGCTGCCTGACGAGCTGGTCGAGGTGCTCGCGGAAGGGACGGGGCAGGTGCGCATCGTCCGTCTCGTCTCGCAGGGACATGTGTCGCCCGACGGGTTCTGGTACGACCAGGCCGAAAGCGAGTGGGTCGTGCTGCTGCGAGGGGCCGCGACGCTGAGCTTCGAGGATGTCGCCACGGGCGAGGTCCGTCTTGTCTCGATGAAGCCGGGCGACTGGATCGAGATCGCCCCGCATGTCCGCCATCGCGTCGAAAGCACCGACCCCGACGGCTCCACGGTCTGGATCGCGGTGCATTGGGGGTGAGGCCATCGGAGATGGAACCCTGTAGCCGAGGCCATTGGCCTCGGTCGGACGTTGCAGGGACGCCCGCCCCGCGCCCGATGGACGCGGCGACAGCACTGATGCATTCTCCGAAGTCTTTCCACGATCTCACCCATTAAAAGGAACCCGTCTCTGCTCAAGTGCCTCTTGCGGCATTAGCCTCCCTTGGCTTTTGACGGACTTGCCATTAGGGTTCCCCGGAATTCCTGCATGACTTCGCTGCGACCACTGTTGTTCATCCTTTGTGCCCTTCTCTGCGCGCTTCCAGTCCGCGGCCAGAAGGCTGCGCCGGCACAGTCTGCGACGCCTCCGGTGAATCCGGCGATCGAGGGAATCCGCGCCGCGATCGATCAGGCCAAGTCCGATGCGGCGCTCGACGAGGCGGGCAAGGAGGCGGTCGCAAAGCGATATGGGGAAGCGATCGCGCAGTTCGAGGCCGTTGCGTCGTTCGAGCAGGGAGCGGCCGCCGCGAAGGCGGAGGCCGAGAGGGGGCCGGCCGAGCTGGCCTCGCTCCGCGAGGAGCTGGAGCGGCGCCGTGCCGGAACGGTTCCCGAGGCCGCGGGGGAATCCGCCGATCCGCCCGCCGACGCTCCGCAGGAGATGCTCGACGCCCGCCTCACTTCCGAGCGGACGCGGGTGGCCGAGCTGACCCGGCAGGTCCGCGACCGCGAGAGCGAACTGACCGCTCTGGAGGGGCGGCCCACGGCGAACCGCGAGCGCATCGTCGCGGTGACGCGGCTCCTCGCCGAGGTCGAGGGCGTGATCGCCCATCGCGGCGATGTCATTCCGGCGACTCCCCAGGAGCG
>CAYSZN010000492.1:0-1818 GCA_964435425.1 uncultured Akkermansia sp.
AGGCGGGGATGAGGAAGTCGATGCCGAAGGCGGTGGAAGGCATCGCGAGGGAGGTCGCCCGGAGAGAGGGCCGCTGAGACGGCGGCGGAATTCCGTGGAAGGACCGCTGCCGACGGGGCGTTTTTCACTGGCGTTTTTCCGCGATTTCGCGAGGATGGAGCCGCCATGCAACTGGACCTACGCATCTTCAGCGGATCCGCCCACCCCCAGCTCGCCGACGAGATCGCCGCCTATCTCGGCGTGCGCCGTTCCGATGCGACCGTGAAGCACTTTCCCGACGGGGAGACCTTCGTGAAGATCAACGAGAACATCCGCAAGCGCGACATCTTCATCGTCCAGCCGACCTGCCCGCCGACGAACCAGAACCTGATGGAGCTGCTCATCATGGTCGACGCCGCGAAGCGGGCCAGCGCCGAGAGCATCACCGCCGTGATCCCCTTCTTCGGCTACGCCCGGCAGGACCGCAAGGACCAGCCCCGCGTCCCCATCACCGCGAAGCTCGTCGCCAACCTCCTCACCGCCGCCGGCGTCACCCGCGTGCTGACCATCGACCTCCATGCCGGCCAGATCCAGGGCTTCTTCGACATCCCCGTCGACCATCTCTACGCCATGCCCGTGCTCATCAAGTATCTGCGCGAGAAGGGCGTCTCGGAGAATCTCGTCGTCGTCTCCCCCGACGTCGGCGGCATGAAGATGGCCCATGCCTATTCCAAGGCCCTCGGCACGCCTCTCGCCATCGTGGCGAAGAACCGGCTCAGCGCCACCGAGGTCGAGGCCATCAGCCTGATCGGCGAGGTCGCGGGCAAGGACGTGCTCCTCGTCGACGACATCTCCGAGACCGCCGGCACGATCACCTCGGCGGCGCGGCTGCTCCGCACGAAGGGCGCCCAGCGCATCTTCGCCGGCGTCTCCCACGCTGTCCTCAACGACCAGGGCCGCCAGCGCATCGCCGAGTCCGACATCGAGGAGCTCATCTCCACCAACAGCACCCCCTACGCCGTGGGGGACAAGGTGAAGAACGTGAGCGTGGCCGAGATCCTCGGAGAGGGCATCCGCCGCATCCACCTCGGCGAATCGGTCACGTCGCTCTTCGACATCTCCTGATTGGGAGGAGGCTATCGGGCGTCGTCTGGACATTCGTACCGCGCCCAATGGACGCGGCTACAGGCGCTAGCGCGTTCTTCGGAGGCAGAGCCCTGTAGCCGAGGGCATTGACCTCGGCCGAGCGTCGTTTGGACGTTCGATCCGCGACCATCCGGGCGTCCAAACGGGTTTCTTTCCCCCAAACGTCGATTTTTCGGACCACAATCCTTGCCCTCGAAGCCGAAAACGGGCATTCTGCACGGCGATGAGGCCGCCCGCACAGGAACCGCGTCGCCGCCCCGCCGGGGGGTCGGGGAACGGAGCCTATTCCCTGGTGGAGATGTTCGTCGTCATGGCCGTCGTCTCCCTGCTTCTCGCGTTCGCCGCTCCGGGCTTCGTCACCCTCGGCCCCTCCCACAAGACCGGTCTCCATCGGCTCGCCGGTTTCCTCGGCCATGCCCGCGCCCAGGCGGTCGCGGCGGGGGAGGAGCGGATCGTGGCCTTCGCCGACGGAACCTTTCCCGTGGCCGAGGACGCCCTGCGGGCCTACGCCCTCTTTGCGCCGGAGGGTGGGCCTGATACTCCTTCCCTCCGCCGGCTCACCCCGTGGCGGACCTTGCCGCAAGGACTTGTCTTCGCCTCCGGCGAGTCGTTCGAGACCGAGGACGGCCATGCCCTTCGCACCCTCCACGACCTGGTTCCCGAGCGTTCCATTCCCCTGCCGGATTCCGATGG
>CAYSZN010000492.1:1918-3451 GCA_964435425.1 uncultured Akkermansia sp.
TCCCACCGGCCCGGCACTGTGGCGCGCTGCGCCGCCTTCTCGCTCGTGGAGGTGGCGATGGCGGCGGGCATCGTTGCGGCCATCGCCCTGCCGGTGCTGGCCATGCTGGCGGGGGCCGGATCGATGCAGGCGGACGCGGGCGACCGCGAAACCGCATCGCGCATCGCCCGCGAGACCGTCGCCTCGCTTGTTCTGGTGCCGTCAGGTGGTGGCCACGAGCTCTCCTTTCTGGAGGAAGGTTGCATCGCCATCTCCGAAGCAGAGGAGAGCCGCGCCTTCGCCGCCTTCGACGCTGCGGGGAACTATCTGGAGACGGTCGCCGAGGAGACGTTCCGCGAGGGAGCCGATCCCGGGGGGCGTGCCTTCCATCTCGTCCGTCTCCGCTTGTTCGGGACGGGCGCCCGCTCTCTTCTCGAGCTCGAGCTTTCCGTCGAGCAGCCTGCGGCGGCTCCGGAGGCGGTCCGCTCGCGCGAGATCTTCGCCACCCGCCTCGCCCTGCCATGATCTCCGCGAGCCACGTCCGCCACCTCGCCAAGCCCGCCGCCCGGCGGGGAGCGACGCTGGTGGAGCTGCTCGCGGCCATGGCCATTCTCTCGGTCTTCGTTCTCGTCCTCGGGCAGATGCTGGAATCGTCCCTCGGTCGCTTCCGCGAGGTCTCGGACGCGGGAGGACAGCGCGACGGCATCCGCACGGCGGTGGAATGGATGGAGCGGGATCTGTCTTCCCATCTCTCCTCATGTCCGGCGAGTCTCCCGCTCCTACCGCCGACGGTATCTGCGAGCCAGCGCCAGTTCTTCGAGGGCCGTCTCCTCCTCCCCTTCGAGGTCGATCGCGCCAGCGGGATCGGGGGAGCGGTGGGACGCAGCTTCGCGAACGCCGCGCCCGAGTTCTCCTCCCTCGCCTTCGTCGCCCGCGTTTCCGAGGGTCGGCCCGAGCCATCCGCTCCCTCCATCGTCGGCTACTACGTCGCCTACGCGCGGCATTCGCCCCTCGCCGGCGAATCGGGGGCGGGTATGAAGCTCTTCCGCCATGTCCGGCGCGGCGGCCATCCCGACGCGGAAGGCTACGCCGACGGGATCGTCCGCCATGTTTCCCTGGCGGTCAACGATGCCCGCTCGGACGCGGCTGGCCCGCCTCCCGCGCTCCATGCGCCCAACACTGCCGCCGTCCGGCTTGGGCGCTTCGAGAATGCCGATCTCCCCTTTCTCCTCGCCCGTCGCATCGCTCCGACAGGAGGGCCTCCGCGCGAGGCGGTCCAGCCCTGGCCGACCCTGCCTGTGCAGGACCGTCTCGTCGCCCCTCCGCCGACCTTCTCCCCCGCGAGGGGCCGGGCCATCGACTGGGAGGATCCCGCGAGTCCCGTCCACGAGTCGGTCTTCCCCGACGAAGCGGTCTGCGACCATGTCGTACGTTTCGAGCTGGCGCCCCGCCGTCGCGTCGTTCTCCCGGATGGAAGCCGCCAGCTGATGGGAGCGGCAGAGCTGAACCAGCATCTCGGACTCTCCGGCGGAGACGAATGGCCCGTCCTCGTCG
>CAYSZN010000493.1:0-1462 GCA_964435425.1 uncultured Akkermansia sp.
GTGTCGATGCCGGCATCGACGAGATGGACGGTGCAGCCGGTCTCGGGGTCTCCGGCGGCGAGGGCCTTGGCGACGGGATCGAGGCCGGGGTGTCTCGGCAGCAGGGAGGGATGCAGGTTCAGGATGCGCCCGGCATAGGCGCTCAGCAGCGGCTCGCGGAGGACGCGCATGAAACCGGCGCAGACGACGAGATCGACTTTCATGGCCTTCAGGCGATCAGTCAATTCCTTCAAGGCGGCGTCGGTGAGGCGTCCGCGTTTCTCCGTGCCGGGGTCGAGGACGAGGCTGGGCGTGCCATGTTCCGCCGCGACCTGGAGGATGCCGGCCTCGGGCACGTCGGAGACGACCACGGCGACCTCGCCGCCGAGGCGTCCGTCCTTGGCCGCCGCGAGGATGGCGCGGGCGTTGGAGCCCTTGCCGGAGCCGAGGATGGCGATGCGCCTCGGCCCGGCGGGGGCGTCGCCCGCGAGCTGGGCGAGAGTGGCGCTGGTCGATTTGCCGGGGACGAGGGCGAGGATGCGGATCTCGACGCCGAGGCGGTCGAGGAGGGCTTTCTCCTCGTCGACGAGGGAGTCGGGCGTGTAGTCGCCGCCTTTCGTGTAAACGTGGGGGCGGATCGCCTCGATGACGCCTGTGGCGCGGCGCTCCTCGAAGACGACGATGCGATCGACGCAGCGCAGGGCGCGGAGCACTTCGGCGCGGTCCTCCGCGGAATTGACGGGACGGCCCGGCCCTTTCAACTCGCGTGTCGAGGCGTCCCCGTTGATCGCGACGACGAGGGCGTCGCCGAGGGCGCGGGCCTCAGTCAGGTAGCGGACGTGGCCGACGTGGAGGATGTCGAAAACGCCGTTGGTGAGAACGAGCGTTTTGCCCTCCCGGGAGAGCTGCTCCCGCAGGGCGGCGACCTCCTCGATGCTGGAGACGTGGGACTGCGTCATACTCGGTATGAGACGGCATTTTCCGCTTTTCACAAACCGCTTTTCCCGCGACGGTCCCGCCATGCATGATCCCCGTATCGACGAGTTGGCCCGGCAATTGGTGAGGTATTCCACCGCGACGAAGAAGGGCGACAATGTCCTCGTCGAACTCTTCGACGTGCCCGAGGAGGTCGGGATCGCCCTGGTCCGCGAAATCCGCGCGGCGAAGGCGACGCCTTTCGTGAACCTGCACAGCGCGAAGATCTCCCGCGAGCTGGCGCGCAGCGCGACGGAGTCGCAGTACGACGTGATCGCCGACACGGCGATGCACCAGATGAAGGCGATGGACTGCTACATCGCGATCCGGGGCAGCCACAACGTCAACGAACTCTCCGACGTGCCGGCGGCGCGGATGCACCTGCTCTCGGGCAAGATGCGCCCGGTGCTCAACCAGCGGGTCAACAAGACGCGCTGGTGCGTGCTGCGCTGGCCCCATCCCTCGATGGCCCAGAGCGCGGGCATGTCCACGGAGGCCTTCGAGGATT
>CAYSZN010000493.1:1472-3439 GCA_964435425.1 uncultured Akkermansia sp.
GCTCGACTACGCGAAGCTGAAGCCGGCGATGAGCGCGCTCGCGAAGCTGATGACGAAGGCGAAGGATGTGCATATCACCGGCCCCGGCACGGACCTGCGCTTCAGCATCGCGGGCATTCCCGGCATCCCTTGCGGCGGCTCGCACAACATCCCCGACGGGGAATGCTTCACCGCGCCGGTGAAAGACTCGGTCGAGGGCGTCGTCAGCTACAACGCCCCCTCGATCTACCAGGGCATCGCCTTCGACAACGTGAAGCTGGAGTTCAGCCGCGGCAAGATCGTCAAGGCGACGGCGAACAACACCAAGGCGATCAACCGCATCCTCGACACCGACGAGGGGGCGCGCTACATCGGGGAGTTCGCCATCGGCTTCAACCGGCACATCAAGGAGCCGATGCGCGACATCCTCTTCGACGAGAAGATCGCGGGCAGCTTCCACTTCACCCCCGGCCAAGCCTACGAGGTGGCGGACAACGGCAACCGCAGCTCGGTGCATTGGGATCTCGTGAACATCCAGCGTCCCGAATACGGCGGCGGCGAGATCCGCTTCGACGGCGAGCTGATCCGCCGCGACGGGCAGTTCCTGCCGAAGGCGCTGCAGGGACTGAACTACTAGTCGGTAGTTGAGAGTTGATAGTTGAGAGGCTGGAAATGAGCGGTTTGCGCCGGAATCCGGGACGCTCCCGGCCTCTCAACCCCCATCACTCCCCTGCCCTCGCGATCACGGCCACGTTCATGCCGCCGAAGCCGCGGCAGACGACGAGGACGGTGTTGCCGCGGGGCCTTGCCGACTCGCGGGAGACGGGAAAGGCTCCAATCCCGGGATCGACCTGCCCCAAGGTCGCGATGCCGGGCACGAGGCCGCGTTTCAGCGCCTCCAAGGCCATGACGAGATCGGTGATGCCGGAGGCGGCGATGAGGTGTCCGTAGGCCCATTTGAAGGCGGTTACGGGAGGAAGATCGTCGCCGAAGACGCGACGGAGGCCCATCGCCTCGGTGGAATCGGAGGCCAGGTTGCCGTTGCCGTGGGCGCAGATGAAGCCGATCTCCTCTGGTCCGATCCCGGCGGAGGCGAGCGCCTCCTCGACGGCCCGGCTCACGCCGTTGCCGTCGTCGGCGAGATCGACGATGCCGGTGGCCTCGTTGCAGCAGCCGAAGCCGAGGAACTCCCCGAGGATGGCCGCGCCACGCGCCTCGGCCTCGCTCTTCCTCTCGAGCACCAATGCGGCGGCCCCTTCCCCGAAGACCGTCCCATCGCGGGCGGCGTCGAAGGGCCGGGGGGCCTGGCCGGACATCAGCCCCAGCTTGTGGTAGTAGTAGACCATCTCCGGCTCGAAGGGCGAGTCGTGCCCCACGGCGGCGATGCGGTCGGCCTCGTCGTTGCGGATGGCGCAGGCGGCCTCGGCCACGGCGAGGAGGCCGCTGGCGCACTGGTTGGTGATGCAGGCGTTGGTGCCCTTGTACTGGCCGCGGATGCCGACGTGGCAGAGGACATTGTTGGGGAGATTCCGCAGCAGCCACATCGGGGTGACCTGGTTGCCGAGCTCGCGCCCGAAGTGCGGCAGGGCGCCCTCGGGTGCGGTGGCCGCCTCGGCCATGAGGGGGAGGAAGTCGTAGTTGCTGCAATAGTTCCCTCCGCCCGTGCCGACGACGAGGCCGGTGCGGTCGTTCCAGGCGGCCTGCTCGGCCTCGGGCAGGGCGTCGCGGTGCTCGGGCAGTCCCGAGGCGGCGAGGGCCTGCTCGGCGGCGTAGATGCCGAACATGTCGGTGCGCGAGATGGTCTTGTGCAGCTTGCGGTCGGAGACGAGGTCGCGGGCGGAGAGCTGGACTTCCGAGGCGACCTGCACGGGCCACTTCGCCGGATCGAACTGGGCGAAGGTCCGCACGGCAGTCTCGCCGCGCTCGAGCCGGTCCCAGATCTCGGCGAGGGTGCCGCCCGCGCCGCAGACGATGCCGCTGCCGGTGAA
>CAYSZN010000494.1:0-3429 GCA_964435425.1 uncultured Akkermansia sp.
GCGCGGCGGGCGAGGGCGCGGGCGTTGCCGGCGGCGACGCGGCGTTCGGTCGCCTTGAAGCCCGCCTCGACCTGGTGGCTGCGGGCGTCGAGGAGGGAGAACCAGGCGGCCACCCCGATCGTGCCGAGGGCGGCGAGGACGAGGCAGACGACGAGGACGCTGCCGCGCTGGCGGGAGGAGGATCGGTCGTGGCGGGGGCGGGATTTCATGGTCCGGGGGAGGTCACAGTTCCGGGAACATGGAGAGGACGAGTCCGAGGGAGCTGCGCGCTCCGACATGCTCGTAGGCCGAGAGCAGCGACGAGGCCGGTGCGGTCGCGGCGGCGGCCGGCACGGCGTGGGGATTGATGGCGGGGTCGGGCAGCCAGACGAGGTAGAAGGGCGTCCATCCGGCGACCTTGAAGCGGTCGGTCGCGATGCCCTCGATCACGGCGCGGCGGGCGGTCCGCTCGAAGGCGACGAAGGAGGGCGTCGGCAGCGGACCGGAGCCGCTCTGGTAGAAGGCGTCGTAGTAGTGGGTGAGCGAGCCGTTCCTGTAGCGGCGTACGGAGGCATAGGTGCCGGCGGGCTTGGTGGTCGCGACGAAATCGATCTCGTAGACGGCCCGGACGCGGAGGTAGCCCGGCTCCTCGGAGGGGGCGACGATGAAGATGGAGGTGTTCGGTCGGCTCGGATCGGGCACGTTCCGGATGGCGGTGTCGTAGATGCCGGCGGAGGCCGTTTCGGCCTGTGCGAGGAACTGGCGGAAGGCCTCGGGGGTGTCGAGGCGCGGCGCGGGACCGGTGGCGTCCGCGTCGCCGGCGGGATAGCGGAGGAACTCGGGCCGGATCGGGTTGGGCAGAGCGCGGGGGAGGCAGTGGACGAAGGCGGCGGATTCGGCGTCGTCGCGGAGAAGGTCGCGGAACTCCTGGGCGAGCGCGGCGCGTCCGAAGTTCGGTGCGGCGTAGGCTCCGACGGTGTTTCCGCCCTGCGCGTAGAAGGCCTGCTTGGTGGTGTTGCCGATCTCGACGGTCACGACGGTGGCGAGGCGCTTCGAGTTTGCCGTGATGCTGGCGAGGACGAGAGCGGCGGCCCCCATGAACACGGCGGAGAGGGAGATGGCGACGAGCATCTCGACGAAGGTCCAGCCGCGGGAGATGGTCGAGTCACGGGTCATGGGTCACGGGGGGATTGAGGGCGGGCTCGTGCTCTCAACTACCAACTCTCAACTTCACTGGCCTGCTTCGAAGACTTCCGGTGGGATTTCGGGCGAGGGCTGGCGGGCGGCCATGCCGGTCTCGGCTTTCTTGCGGTCCTGGCCGACGCGGAGGACGCCCATGCGGCGCGATGCGGTGCCTGCGGCGGTGTCTCCGTCCTTCGGTTGTCCCTGCAGGGCGTAGCCGATGCTGGGGGTGAGGTCGTAGGCGACCTGCATGGTCTTGCCGGTGAGCTCGTCCGTCTCGATGTCGAGCCAGCCGAGCACGACGGTATCCTCGTTGATCTCGACGACGCGGAGGTTCTCGCTCTGGTCGGGGAGCAGTTGGGGGAGGAGGCGGCCTTCCTCGAGGATGATGTCGCCGAGGAGGACGCGGAGGCCGTTCGGCCCCTGGCTGCGTCCGGTGACGCGGAGGTTCCCGAGGCGCTGGCGGATGCGCAGTTCCTCGGAGTTGTTGTCCTCGCCAGGGGCCTTCACCTCTTCGGGGCTGCGCTTGGCGTAGGGGTTCCGTTCGTTGTCCTTCAGCAGGAGGGGGCGCTTCTGCTCGGGCCGCATGCCGATCATACGGCCGGGCGCGAAGCTCGCGGCAGGTGCCACGGGCGGGGCCTCCTGGGCCGCGAGGCTGCCGGTGAGGACGGCGAGGACGGCGAGGACGAGGAATGGATGGCAGGGAAAGGCGTTCATGTCAGGGAGAGGGGAGATGGGTTCAGGAACCGAGGATAGGAATCTGAAGCTGGATGACGAGATGGATGTCGTTGCCGCGGTCGCCGCGGCCGATGGTGCATTTGGTGATGCGGCTGGTGGGGATGGACTCCTCGATGCGGCCGAGCCAGTTCAGGGCCTTGGTGTAGTCGTCCTCGACGACGAGGTCGGCGACGAGGGCCTTGGAGATGGGAGAGCCCTTGTCGATCTCGCGGGTCTCGAACTTCTGCGAGATGAGGAAGACGTCGCCTTCGCGGATGGCCTCGGCGATGCGCTGCTCGGCGTCCTGGGAGCTGCGGTGGGCCTCGAAGTGGGGCTTCCACTCGCCGTAGACGAGCCGGAGCTCGGCGGTCTTCGAATCGAGCGTCTTCAGCTGGATCTGGGCGAGCTGGGCCTGGTTCTCGGCGGTCTCGGCCTCCGAGCGGCTCTGTGTGGCGAGCGCGTGCGCGGCGGAGGTGGCGTTGCGGAGGGAGTTCACCCCGTAGAGCATCGCGGCCGTGAGGAAGGCGAGGAAGGCGCAGGCGGATTGGTGGCTTTTCATGGCGTGGGGAGGTCTCAGTTCGCTTTGTGGATGAGGGTGGCCTGGAAGTCGGTGGACTTCTCCCCCTTCACTTGCTGGGCGGAGTAGGTCTCGTATTCGAGTGCGTAGATGGAGTCGAGGGTGGTCTCGATCTGCCCGCTCCCGCCGCCGTCGATCTTCAGCTGCATGAAGGTGTGGGCGGGGATCTCGGGATTGCGGTTGAGGGAGAGCTCGGCGACGGTCGAGTCCTTGCCCATGCTGCGGCCGACGGCGACGGTGACGGGCTGGAGAGGGTGCGATCCCTCGAGCCATTTGGCGAAGACCTCGGCGCGCTTCGCCTCGTCGACGATGGCCTGCTGGCTGGAGAGCAGGCCGGCCTCCTCGGTTTTCGCGTTGGCGACGCGGATGCGCATCTCCGCCTCGGTCGCCTCGTAGGCCTTCTTGCTGAGATAGAAATAGAGGCTCAGGAGGATGGAGGCCGCCCCAACGAGGTAGAAAGCGACGGGCACGAGCCGGTATCCCGAGGGGAGCCCTGCGGAGACGTTCTGGCGCTCGGTCTTGAGATCGTGGATGAGGTCTTGCATGGTGTGCGGGGATCGGGGCGGATCAGTATCTCGCAAGGAGGTTCCAGAGGCTGTGCTCCTCGGTCACGTCGGTGACGTGGAGGTTGCCGAACTGCGGGAGGTAGGCGGAGGAGAAGCCGCCGCCCTTGCGGTCCTCCATCAGGAGGATGCGGGTGGAGGGATCCGCCTTCTCCAGGAAGGGGCGCATCATCTGGGCGACGGTGGCGTCGTCGCCGGGGGAGATGCCGCTGCGGCAGCGCAGGTCCTGCCACTGGCCGTTCTTCTGGCGGACGACGCAGAGGGAGCCCTCGAGCCAGACGACGGCGACGATGTCCTGGCTTTTCAGGGTGCCGTCCGCGGCGATGCGGTTGAGGAGGTGGGCCGTCATCGCGAAGAGGCCGGAGCAGATGCGAGCGGGGCGCAGGTTGTGGTTGCGCATCGCCTCCTCGA
>CAYSZN010000495.1:0-3421 GCA_964435425.1 uncultured Akkermansia sp.
GCGGCTCATCGTGTCGAACAATTTCATCTCAAGGGTGGAGGGGGAGGCGGAATCCCCGCAAAAGGACGGTGCGCCGACCGATTTTGCAAGGATTTCGACGCAGGGACGGACGAGCCGCTACCTCTCCGGCGAGAGGATGTTCCTCCGGTCCTCCTCCGTCAGCTCCGCGATGCGGAGGTAATGGCCATCGAAGTAGGCTCTGGCCCCGTGGTAGCCCGAGGCATTTTCGGCGATGACCTCCAGCTTGAGGCCGCGCTTCACGAAGGTCAGCCAGGTTTCGCCCTCGGCCGTGATCTCGTCCGCCGTGAACCGGGCGGTATTGCCATTCCACTTCGCCAGTCCTCCGATGTGGCCGAGATGGTAGGTGGGACCGCGAACGACATCGAGGACGAAGCGGAATTCCCCTGCCCCGCTCTGCAGGATCGAGAGCGTCCCGCCGTGGCCGTCGGTCCAGACGCCCTCCCACTCGTGGGCGAAGGAGTCCCACTTCATCCATCCTCCGAGAATGGCCGTCCGTTCCCCGGTCAGGTCCGCCAGCGATCGCCAATACTCCACGTTCTCCCGTTCCTTGCCTTCCTCCGCGCCTCCGTCGTAGGCGGCGGCTTCGGCGGAGCGCCCGTCGCGATAGGTGATCCACTCGCGCTGGTCCTGCTGGAGCTCCGCGAACACCCCGTCCGGCAGGCTCGCCTTCGCCTTGGCATAGGCTTCGTTGAGGGCCTTGTCGGCGGCGGCGAACTTCGCCTTGGCTTGTGCGAGGGTGAGATCCTCGGCCCAGGCCGGGACGGCGAGCCAGAACGCCAAGGCGGCATGGAGGAAGGGCAGCGGTTTCATCGTCCCCACCTTGCCGCGAACGGCTCCTCCGTGCAAGTGTCCAGGCATTCCGGCGCATTGCGAACGGCACGATTCGGCACTAGAATGGCGGGGTGGACATCCTGCATCTCTTCATCTCCCCGGACCACAACTTCGTCGGCCATTTCGGCGGTCCGGCGGGAACGACGCCGACGGTCGAGGTCTCCGAGATCGAATGCGTCGCGGGGCGCGGAATCCGCAACGACCGCTACTTCGACCACAAGCCGGACTACAAGGGCCAGATCACCTTCTTCGAGTTCGAGGCGCACCAGCGGCTCTGCGAGCAGTTCGGCGTCTTCGACAAGGGGCCGGAGGTCTACCGCCGCAACGTCATCGTCGCGGGGCAGAATCTGAACGAGCTGATCGGAAAGGAGTTCGAGATCCAGGGCGTCCGCTTTCTCGGCACGGAGGAGTCGAAGCCCTGCCTCTGGATGAACGAGGCCTTCGCCCCCGGCGCGGAGCAGGCCCTGCTCGGCAAGGGAGGCCTGCGGGCAAAGATCCTCGTCGGCGGCGTGCTGCGGACGGGGGCGGCGCGTTGAGGGGATCGATGGATCGCGATCCGTAGCATGGCGCTTCCAGCCCATGCCCTTCGATGGAGGGAACGGCCGATCAAGAGCGATAGCCTGCCGCTGAAACACCGGCGTTTTTCCTCGCCCAAACCGGACATTCGGACGTATCGTCCACGGAGCAGTCTCCCTTTCATCGACCGCTCCGCCGAACCATCCATAGACCATGAATCCAGAAAACCACCTCTCCCGCCGCCAGTTCGCCGTCACCGGAGCCCTCGCCGCCGGGGCCGCGCTGCTCCCGGTGCGCGCCGCCCGCGCCGCCGCTCCCTTCGAGCAGGCCGGCCTGCCCTACGCCTTCGACGCGCTCGAGCCCCACATCGACGCGAAGACGATGGAGATCCACCACGGCAAGCACCACGCCGCCTACATCAAGAACCTGAACACCGCCCTCGATGGCAAGGATAACCTCGCCGGAGAATCCCTCGACGATCTGATGGCGGGCCTGTCCGCCATCGAGGACAAGGCGCTGCAGACGACGCTGCGCAACAACGGCGGAGGCCATTGGAACCACGCCTTCTTCTGGGAGACCCTCGCCCCCGCCGACCAGTCGGGCAAACCCTCGGCGGAGCTCGCCAAGGCCATCGAGGCCGCCTTCGGCTCGTCCGATGCCTTCAAGACCGCCTTCGGCGACGCCGCCATGAAGCGCTTCGGCTCGGGCTGGGCCTGGCTGGTCGCCAAGGACGGAAAGGTCCTCGTGACGAGCACGCCGAACCAGGACAATCCCCTCATGTCCGGCCTCGTCCCCGACGCCGAGCTCGGCACGCCGCTGCTCGGCCTCGATGTGTGGGAGCACGCCTACTACCTCCACTACCAGAACCGCCGCGCCGACTACGTCGGAGCTTGGTGGAACGTGGTGAACTGGGACCGCGTCTCGGCCCGCTTCGCCGACGCGAAGTGACCATCGCCGCGCCGATGGATCCGCGCACCGCGCTCCGCCACCATTTCGGCCACGACGATTTCCGACCCGGACAGGAGGCGGTGGTCTGCCGCCTCCTGCAGGGACGCTCCGTGCTGGCGCTCTTTCCCACGGGCGCGGGGAAAAGCCTCTGCTATCAGCTCCCCGCGCTGATGCTGGACGGACTGACCCTCGTCGTCTCCCCGCTCATCGCCCTGATGAAGGACCAGGTCGAAACCCTGCGCTCGCGGGGCATCGCCGCAGCACGGCTCGACTCGACCCTGGAGCGCGAGGAGGTCGAGGCGATCTACGGAGGAATGGCGGACGGCTCGCTGCGCCTCCTCTACGTCTCCCCCGAGCGTCTCGCCAACGAGGGCTTCCGCCGCCGCCTGCGGCGCTGCCGCATCGCCCTCTTCGCGGTGGACGAGGCGCATTGCCTCTCCGAATGGGGGCACAACTTCCGCCCCGACTACCTGCGCCTCCCCGGCGTCGCCCGCGAGGTCGCGGCGGAGCGGGTGCTCGCGCTCACCGCCACCGCTACGCCCGCCGTCGCGGCGCAGATCCGCGAGCGCTTCGCCATCGCGGAGGAGGACCACATCCAGACCGGTTTCGCGAGGCCGAACCTCCGCTACCGGATCCATCCCTGCGCGGCGGCGGAGCGGGAACGAAAATTGGTGGATCTGCTAGGGGGATCGTCCGCCGTTCCGGCCATCGTCTACGTGACGCTTCAGGAGACCTCCGAACGGGTCGCGGGCGCACTGCGGCGGGCGGGGATCGCGGCGCGGGCCTACCACGCAGGGATGCGCGACGAACACCGCGCCGAGGTGCAGGACGGCTTCATGTCCGGCGCGGTGCCCGTCGTCGTCGCGACCATCGCCTTTGGCATGGGCGTGGACAAGTCGGACATCCGCCGCGTCGTCCACTACAACCTGCCGAAATCCCTCGAGAACTACGCCCAGGAGACGGGCCGGGCCGGACGCGACGGGCGCGCGGCAGAATGCGACCTGCTCGCCTGTGCCGACGATCTCACCGTGCTGGAGAACTTCATCTACGGCGACACGCCCACGGCCACGGCGCTGAAGTCGCTCGTCGAGCACGTCCTGCTGCG
>CAYSZN010000496.1:0-3418 GCA_964435425.1 uncultured Akkermansia sp.
GCGAGGCGGCGAAGTTCCTCAAGGGCCGCAAGGTCGCGGAGGGCGTCACCGCCATCGCCGTGCCGGGCTCCGAAATCGTCGACCATCTCTGCCGGCAGGAGGGGCTCGACCGGATCTTCGAGGAGGCCGGCTTCGAGTGGCGCGGCGCGGGCTGCTCCATGTGCCTGGCGATGAATCCCGACAAGCTCATCGGCGACCAGCTCTGCGCCAGCTCCAGCAACCGCAACTTCAAAGGCCGCCAGGGCAGTCCCATCGGGCGCACCGTCCTGATGTCCCCGGTGATGGTGGTGGCGGCGGCGGTGACCGGCGTCGTCAGCGACGCCCGCGAGGTCTTCGAACTGGAGGCCGCGGCGGCGTGAAGTGCCAGAGGACTGCGGCAATGAAGGACGGGCGACCGTTGCTGCCTTCCGGCCCTGGCGGGGTTGACCCGCCTCCACTCCGCAGCCTCTGACGCGGGGACTCTACACGTCTCCGTGCGAAAAGCGAGCCACGAAAACCAGGAGATCCGGACGCGGCCCGAATGGCATGGGGGCAAGGCCTCTTTTCGACGGAAGCGACGGCGTCCCTGCCGGACTCCATCCACCTTGGCGGCGTCGGATGATCGTTGGCTCCGCCGGACCGAGTGCCTTTCCACCTGATCCCGTGCCGTCCGGGTGCGGTGCCGCAATGTGGTCCGCTCCGGCGGCGTTCACCTAAGGGAGAGCCGATGCGGCTGCCTTGGGCGGCGGCACCTCCTCCGGGAGGAGGGAACGGAGCCTCTCGCGATAGAACCTCCGCTCCGCCCCAAGAAGGCGGTCCCACCGCACCGTGCCGACGACTTCCGCCGCCTCGTCTTCGAGTCCGTTGGCGAGCAGCGCCATCGCGAGGATCGAGCGCCCGGCGTCGCCTAGGCGCTCCCGGCCGGGGCCATCGCGCTCGTCGGGCCTGAAGAGGCCGAGGGCCTCCGTCGGCTGGGCGGCGGCCAGGTGGACGAGGGCCAGGGTGGTGCACATGGCGTCGCTGTCGGGATGCTCGCGGCGGAGCGACTCCGCCACGCGCGCCAGGACGTCTCCACCTTGCTGGCGATGGTCGTCGAGGACGATGGTGAGGTAGAGTGCGTTGTTGAGCAGCTCGACGCTCTCCGCCTCGGCGCGGAGCAGCCTGCGGGTCACCGTGAGCAGCTCGGCGGGCCGGTCCCTCTCGATCAGGTGGGCCATCAGCCAGCGCAGTTCCTCCGACGGCGGCAGGATGCCCTGGGGATGGCGGCAGGCGGCGACGAGGGCCTCCGCCGCGATCTCCCGTTCGCCGTTCCTCTCCGCGAAGCGGGCCAGGTTCAGGTAGCGGTTCCCGGCCAGGTCCCGTCCCGCCTCGACGAGCGCCTCCTGCCAGGTGGTGACGGCGTCGGCGCGGCGACCGAGCCTGCCCGCCACCGAGGCCCTGAGAGTGAGCAGCCCCATCCTGTCGGCCGACAGCGGCGGGAACTGGAGAAAGGCGAAGGCGTCCTCCAGACGGCCGGTCCCGATCAGGGCTCTCGCCCTCGCCTGGTAGGCGATGTCAGAGCGATGGGCCTGGATCTCGTCGACGGCTTCGAGAAGGGGCCCATGCTCGTTCAGGCTTGCGAGCCACCGGCAGAGGTCGTCGAGATGGTCCCCGCGCAGCTCCTCCACGGCCTGCCCGAGATGATGGTTCCGCCGCGCTGGATCGGCGGCAAGCCGCAGATGGTGGGGCAGCGTCGCCGGCACGCCGGGGCCGGGAGGAACGGCGGTGAGCCTCGAGGCGTAGGCTTGGGCCTCCTCCGGGGCGATGCGCCCGGGATCGCGCTGGGCGATCCGGGTCCACGCCGCGTCGCGGTCGGCGGCTTCCCCGCCGTCGAGCAGCCCGAGGGCGGTCCGGTGCCAGCGCACGCCGGCCCCGGGACCGTCGATCCTGGAGAGGGCGTCGAGATGGAGGAGGGCGAAGCGGGCCTCGCGGAGCGAGCTGCGCTCCACTTCGAGGAGGCGGTCCGCCTCGCGGGCCTCCCCGCGCACAAGGAGGTGGCGCAGCCACTCGTAGCGGGCGGAGGGCAGCGCCTTCGCCCCCTCCGGCAGGCGACCGAAGAGGCTGGCGAAACGGATCGCGTCCCCGACGTCGTTGAGGACGGCCAGTCCGGCGATCCGGTCCTCGTCGGACGCCTCGGGATGGGAATGCAGCGACATGCCCGCGATGAGGGCCTTGGGATCGGCGGCGACGCGCGAGGCCGCCAGCAGCACGCGCAGGGCCTCGATGCGGCCCGGCTCGAGTCCCAGGGAGGTGACGGCGCGGCCCACCGCCGCCCTGGCCTCGCCCGCGGCCAGGGCCTCCTCCGCCTTCTGGAGGTGCCGCGCGGCGTTCCATTCGTTGCCGAAGCGTCTCACTGCGGCCCGCTTCCAGTAGGCCATGCCGACCGCCACGAGCAGGGCGAGGACGATGCCGCAGATCCGGCGCTTCGTCGCCGGGCTGAGGGGGAGGGTGATCTCGATGCCGAGGATGGCGATGGATTTGCGCACCTGCGGACGGACCAGGGTGGCCTTTCCTCCGGATTCCTTGCTCATCGTGCGTTGGCCCTATCTGGTTGAATGGAGAAAATGGCCGGGATGGCCCGGGATCGAGCGGAGGCCCTGACCGTCCGATGGGGTCCAGGGACGCACCGTGCCAGAACGGAGCGCCGTCCCTGGTCCCGTCGAACGCTTGGCTGTTCCCCTGCCATTCGAGCCGAGCACCAAGCACCAGCCACCGGAGTCACGAAAGCCGCCTCCGCCTCCGTCCCATCAGCAGGGTCGCCAGCCCTCCGGCGAGAAGGAAGGCGGAGCTTGGCTCGGGAATCGCCGCGTAGTTCATCGCGGCGTAGTTCAGGAAGACCTGGCCATTCTGCTCGTCGACGAAGAAGCTCCCCAGAGAGCCGAACAGACTGCCGCCGCTGTCCTGGAGGGTGGAGAAGTCGGTCACGGCGAGGGCGAAGTTGCCGATGCTGTGGACGTCCCCCGCGACGTCGTAGAGCAGCCATTGCTGGTCGCTCGACCAGAAGCCGTCCGTCCAGAGGACATTGGAACCCGAGGAGTTGAAGGAGAGGTCGAGGGTGGTCGGATCGTTGAAGTCGAGGTCTCCGCCCACCACGATCTGGTCGAAGGTGAAGATTGGTCCGGGCTGGATGGCGGTGGAGGCCGTGCTCGTGGTCAGCTCCCACAGGACCGAGGAATTGCTGGCGTAGGTCAGGCTGCCGCCGAAGCTCTGCACGCCCGGGCTGTTGCCGGGGGAGTGGAGGCCATGGATGGTCGTGTCCCCACCGATGGAGCCGGAGCCGCCGAGGATGGCGTTGGCGGCGACGGTGACCTCCGTGTCGCCGAGGGAGCCGTTGACGATCAGGGTTCCGGCGTTGACGAAGGTGTCGCCGGTGTAGGTGTGGTCGCCGGTGAGGGTGAGC
>CAYSZN010000497.1:0-3413 GCA_964435425.1 uncultured Akkermansia sp.
GTCCGCAGGATGGACTACCGGTTGAAGCTGCTTGGCATCTTCACCGATCCCCAGGTGGCCACCGTGGGGCTTTCCGAAGCCGAGGCCCGTGAGGCCGGACGGGAGATCGCGACGGCGTCCTACCCCTTCGACGATCACGGGAAATCCCTCGTCATGGGCGAGACCCATGGATTCGTGAAGATGATCGCGGATACCTCGAGCGGGGAGATCGTGGGAGCCTCCGTCGTCGGGCCCGAGGCGGTCGAGATCATCCACGAGGTCGTCGTCGCGATGCATTTCCGGGCGACGGCGGGACAGTTTCTGCGCATTCCGCACTACCATCCCACCTTGAGCGAAATTTGGACCTATCCGGCGGAAGAGCTTTCCATCTACGGATGATTGGGCTAGTGTGGCCGGACCTGGCGGGAATCCGCCCGCGGGCCTGATCGGAAACCCTCATCTCTTTCCAGCCGTGCTCAAGCAAATCATCAATCAGGACGAGGCCCCGGACGCGGGCGAGAAAAAAACTGCGGGCGAGTCTGCCGCACCTTCCCCGAAATCCCGCATTTCGGCCGCCTCCAGCGGCATCGCGGGCGGGAGGAACATCCTCTCGAGCGATGTCGAGATCAAAGGCAAGCTCCGCTTCTCCAACGAGCTCATCATCGATGGGCGCATCGAGGGCGAGGTGAATTCCGAGGGCGACCTCACCGTAGGCGAGAATGCCACCATCGTCGGCGATGTGAAGACGCGTTCCGTCGTCGTCTTCGGTCGCGTCGAAGGCAACATCGCCGTCACGGACCGCTGCGAGCTGAAGCGGAGCGCCTCGCTCCACGGCGATGTGGTCGCTGGCAAGCTGGCGATCGAGGAGGGCGCGACCTTCATGGGAACCTCCACCGTGGGAGCTCCGAAGGCTGGCGCGAAAGACTAGCCAACTTCGGCCGCAAAGCGGAGATCTCCTATCGGGAGAAGGTCTGCGAAGGGGGGGCTTGCCGCGAGGCAAGAGTAGGGCCGCGCGGCCAATCGGGCGTCCCAGCGACCTTCGCTCCCCGAGCGGGCTGCTCGGGGCTGCCTGTGGGCTGTTCCAATCCCCAAGCTTCTGGGTTGCCGGAGGTCTGGCTGATTTCGGCGCAACTCCCTGGGCGGACTTGGCCATGGTCGGTGCGGCGCGGGAGGGAAGCGGGGCTCGGGCGCGGGTTGGCCTAGGCCCAGGCTGAGCTTGAGCGTGTTCCCAGGCTCCGCAACGCGCCCTCGCCAAGGGGCGCGTTTTCGTTTATGCTCCCAAGTCTCCACCAGTCATGTTGGGAAAACGACATCGGTCCAGGAAGCTGGACCTCGCCTGCCCTTCCTGCGGCCATCCGCAGCAAGAGCCCGCCTTGGTGGTGTCCTCCTTCTGCCGGGCCTGCGGGGAGCATTTCCGGGTCAGCAAGGGCGTCGCCCTCGCCCATCCTGGGCTGCGCGTCTCCGGGATCGCCGAGCTGGGCGAGCCCCGGCGGAGGTGGACCGAGGTCCGCATCCCCGGCGCGGTGGCCGGAACGGAGGCGGAGGAGACGCCTCCCTTTCCAGCCGATCCGCCATCCGGCAGGGAGGAGAAGCCCCTCCCGGCGGGAGTCTTCTTCGGCTTCGCCGACGGCGAGGCCGCCACGGAGGAGGAGCCGGATCACCCCGGCATCGGAAGCGAGGCGGAGGGCCGCGATGCGCTCGGCCAGGGATCCATGGCGGCCCTCATCGGGGCGCAGCGGACCGTCGTGCTGCCGGAGAGGGAGAAGATGCCGCCGAACTTCGTCTCTCCCGATTCGCGACGACGGCGCGACGACTCCGTGCCGGAGGTCCCGGTGCGCTGCTACCTCTGCCACCATGTCCAGCAGGTCTCGCGCTACGCGAAATCGACCCAGTGCGCGCGCTGCTGCGCCTACATCAGCCTGGCCGACTACGAGATCAAGACGGTGAAGAGCCACACCCTCCGCACCCGCGGCGACATCGTCGTCGGGAGGAAGGGCGGACTCGTGGACGGCTCCGAGATCGTCTGCCGCAATCTCGTTGTGAACGGGGCCATCGACGCGACCATCGACTGCACCGGCGACGCCGTCTTCCGCCATTCCGGGACGGTGCGGGGACATCTGCATTGCGAGCGGCTCGTCGTCGAGAAGGGCTGCGAGGTCCGCTTTCCCGATGGGGCCATGGCGGAGCGGGCCGAGATCGCGGGCCATCTCGTCGGCGATCTGACCTGCTCCGGAAAGGTGGTCGTCGCGCGCACCGGCTTCGTCGAGGGCGACCTCGCCGCCGTGGATCTCGACCTCAAGGAAGGGGGACGGATCTCCGGCGGGACGAGCCTCGATCCTGCGACCAGCACCGCGCTGCCCCTGAGAAAAGACTTCAACCCCGCCGTGATCGGCTGACTTTCCATGACCACGACCCTAGCCCCCACCACCGACCTGCGTGCCGACATCCTCGCCCTCAAGCGGGAGCGGAACGCGGTGATCCTGGCCCACAACTACCAGAACGCCGAAATTCAGGAGATCGCCGACTATGTCGGGGACTCGCTCGGGCTCTCTTTCCACGCCCAGAAGACCGACGCCGACGTCATCGCCTTCTGCGGCGTCCACTTCATGGCCGAGACCGCCAAGATCATCAACCCGGCCAAGACCGTGGTCCTGCCCGACGCCAACGCCGGCTGCTCGCTCGAGGATTCCTGCAAGCCCGAGGAGCTCGCCGCCTTTCTCGAGGCGAACCGCGAGAAGAACTACTACGTCGTCACCTACATCAACTCCTCGGCGGCGGTGAAGGCCCTCTCGGACGTGATCTGCACCAGCGGCAACGCCGTCCGCATCGTCGAGGCCGCGCCGAAGGACCGTCCCATCCTCTTCGCCCCCGACCAGAACCTCGGCGCCTGGGTCTCGCAGCAGACCGGGCGGGAGATGGACTACTGGAACGGCAACTGCTACATCCACGTCGAGTTCACCCGCGACAGCATCCAGAGGATCAAGGACGAGCATCCCGAGGCCGTCGTCGTTGCCCACCCCGAATGCACCACGGCCGTCCGGCTGCTTGCCGACGAGGTCTGCTCGACCGAGAAGATGGTCGATTTCTGCCGCTCGACTCCGGCGCACGACATCATCGTGGTGACGGAGGCGAACATGCTCCACCGGCTCCGTCGCGAAGTCCCCGGCAAGAACCTCATCGCCGGCCCGACGGACCGCTGCGCCTGCGCCGAATGCCGCTACATGAAGATGAACACCCTCGAAAAGCTCTACCTCTGCCTGCGCGACCTCCAGCCCGAGATCACCCTCGACGAAGAGACCCGCAAAGGCGCCGAAGCGCCGATCCTGCGGATGCTGGAGTTGAGCAAGTGATGAATTCGCTACCTTTCACTTTTTACCTTTAACCTTTTACTTCCCCATGACCAGCTACACCTGGGACGCCGCCTTCACCGAGCT
>CAYSZN010000498.1:0-3400 GCA_964435425.1 uncultured Akkermansia sp.
ATCTTCCCGTGGTCGAAGAACTTGGGGCTTTGGTTTGCGGAACCGCCCGCGCGGGCGTAGGTTGGGGGATGAATACCGCCGCCAAGAGCAAGCCTCGCCGCAAGGCCGTCAAGCCCGCCAGCCAGCGCCAGCCGGACATGCGGGACTTCGCGGCACGCGCCGCCGCGAGACTCAAGGCGTGGTATGGGGAGCGCGTCGTTCCCGATTCCGGGTCCTTGCTTGACGAGCTGCGCAAAGATGCCGCCGGTTGAGTCATGGCCACCTACTTCGATACCGGTTTGCTGGTGAAAATTTATGTGAACGAGCCGGATTCTCCGCGTGTGTTCTCCCTTGTTCAAACGCTGGCAGGGCCTTTGCTGTTCACCAGATTCCAGCGTGCTGAGTTGGTGAACACGCTGCGATGCAAGCAGGGGCGGGGCGAATTGTCGGAGGCCGATGTGACCAAGGCGCTGGCCGATATTCGCTCGGACATGCGGTCCGGTGTCCTCGCCTTTCGCGAATTGGCTTGGGAGCGCGTTTTTGCGGGCACGGTGAGGCTCTCCAACGCTTACGCGACCACGACCCTCTGTCGCACGCTGGATGCCATCCACGCGGCCCAGGCATTGCAGCTCAAGGCCACCGGGTTCGCCACCAAAGATGCGCGGCAAGCCGCGCTGGCGAGAGTTGCTGGTTTGAACGTGCTCGTTCCGTGAACGAAAGCCGGGTTTCGGTCTTTCAGCGATCCAAGCCGCCGCAAGCCATCCCGGCTATCACCCCCGGCACCTTTTACGCCCTCACGATCCGTCTTCCCGACTCCATCCACCGGACCATCAAGCAGCTCGCCAAGCGCGAAGGCTGTTCGGTCAACCAGTTCCTCGCGAGCGCGGCCGCCGAGAAGATGTCGGCCCTGCTCACCCTCGACTGCCTCCGCGCCGAGGCCGCCGGGGCGAAGCGCGAGGATTTCGAGGCCTTTCTCGCCGCCGTGCCCGACGTCGAGCCTGGGGAGACGGACCGGATGCCGTGAGGGGATTGGGGATTTGGAATTGGTTATGCCCCCTACTCCCTGCTCGGTACGCAGAGGCGAGGAGCCCATCTTCGCCGGCGGAATTGGTTTTCCGCCTCCTCTTTTGGGCCGACTTTGTGAAAATTTTCACAAATCTTCACTTTTGCATTGGCAATTTGTGCGTATAATGGGAGAATCGGCTGATATGAAGCCTGTCCCAGCGAAAGCTTCCAAAAAGAAGCCAAGTTCTAAGAAACTCAATACTCCTACGGATATCTCCCAAGGTTTTGTGCTTCTTGGCCTCCGAGAACAGGGGAGAGTTAAGTATTCTGGGGCTCAAGATTTTGCTCGACGTTTTGTTCGATGCTCTCGAACCAAATTCACCCAAGTGACATACTCTGCCAATTCAAATTCAAATTGATGGGGCATACCAAACTGGGGTGAAGTTCTAAAAGAGATACAAATCTGCGAATTCCGCGATTCTCTGGATCGTATCCGACGGAAGTATCTTAAAGCTTTGTCTGACAAAACCGAGCGCAATGTAATCGCTTACTACTCCGGTTGGCTTCAGCATCCAGACGTATCGAATACCTCGGTCGGAGACGATGACAAGAATGCCCTGATGGCGGCAGTCCACGGACTGGATCGGTCAAAGGGGCTCGATTTGCTGCTTCACACACCTGGAGGCGACTTGGCGGCCACGGAGTCCATCGTAGATTACCTGCAGAAGATGTTCGGTGATAACATTCGCGCCATCATACCCCAATTGGCGATGTCGGCGGGAACGATGATCGCTTGTTCATGCCGAGAAATCATCATGGGGAAACAGTCCAATATCGGTCCAATTGACCCGCAGTTTGGTGGCATCCCGGCTCACGGAGTATTGAAAGAATTCGAGGAAGCAATCGATGCTGCGAAAAACGATCCAGACAGTATTCCAATTTGGCAGGTGGTGGTTGGAAAATATCACCCGACTTTCATCGGGGAATGTCGTCACGCGCTGAAATGGTCATCGGACATGGTCCAAGCATGGCTTGAGCGGTCTATGTTTCGGGGTAAGCGGAATGCTAAATCACTTGCTACTAAAGCTGTGGCATACCTTGGTGACCACGATTCCACGAAAAGTCATGCCCGGCATATTCCGATTGAGGAAGCCGAGAAGCTTCTCAAGATAATTCGACTGGAGGACGACAATGAGCTTCAAGATCTCGTTCTGACTGTTCACCATTCTTTTATGCATACATTCGCAAATAGTCTAGCTGTCAAGATTGTCGAAAATCATATGGGCAGCGCGATGATGTCAATGAGACCGAAGTGATTTCGGATCATAATACATATGAGGTTAAGAAACTGGCCTTATGTGCAAAGAGCGCACAATCTTTGGTTATAAAATAGATCACGGGCAACCTCCTTTCACCCGCCTCTCCACCATCCCCTTCGCGATCCGGTAGCCCTCCGCATCCGCATTCCGCCGGACTTCGCGGAAGAGCCCTTCGACCTTCCCGCGCACGAGCTTGGCGAAGTGGCGCACGGTGGCGACGAGATCCTCGCGGTCACCTCGCCCGCTCTCGACGAGCTGCCCGGCGTAGGCCATCGCGGCGGTGAGGGCGAAGAGCTCGGCTCCGATCTCGACGAAGCGGCCTAGCAGAACCTGCTTCTTCTCCAGTTTCGGGCCGTGGCGGAGCATGGCGTGGAAGAGGCTCCGGGCGAGGCGCTTGCTGTGGGCGCGGACGCGGCGGGAGTCGGCGCGGAACTCGGGCAGGACGCCCGCGTCGCCGCTCAGGGCGGGCAGCCAGAGGGCCGGATACCAGCGCCCGTAGAACCAGGCGGAACGCAGCGCGGCCTTGGCGCGGTCGGAGAAGGGCAGGGTCGAGTTCAGCACGGGACCGCCGAGCTTCAGGTGCGGGTCGAGGGCCTCGCGGGCGATGAGGAGGCGCATGATCTCGCTCGATCCCTCGAAGATGGTGTTGATGCGGCTGTCGCGGAGGAAGCGCTCCACGGGCACGGGTGGCTCCCCGCGCGAGGCGAGGGATTCGGCGGTCTCGTAGCCGCGTCCGCCGCGGATCTGCATGGTCTCGTTGACGAGGTCCCAGCCGCGCTCGGTGCCCCACATCTTGGCGAAGGCGGCTTCGAGGCGGATGTCGGCCTTCTTGTCGCGATCGACGAGCAGGGAGACGTAGCGCACCATGGCCTCGATGGCGAAGGTCTCGGCCTTCATCCTCGCTAGCTTCTGGGCGATGGCGTCGTGGCGTCCCACGGGGGCACCCCACTGGACGCGCTTCGCGGCCCAAGCGGTGGACCATTCGAGGCAGCGCTTGGCCATGCCGGCGCAGGCGGCGGGCAAGGTGATGCGTCCGGTGTTGAGGGTGGTGAGGGCGACCTTGAGGCCGCGCCCTTCGCCGAGGACGACGTTCTCCT
>CAYSZN010000499.1:0-3396 GCA_964435425.1 uncultured Akkermansia sp.
AGACGGGGCTTCGGCACATAGGCTCCGTTGGCGAGCCCGGCCATGGCGAGAGCCATCTGCACGGGCGAGGCAAGCACCTGACCCTGCCCGATGGAGAAGTTCGCCAGACTGCGGGGATCGTTGTAGACGGCGGGATCCGGGATGTTGCCGGGGGCCACGGAAGGCAGCGGCAGATCGGGCGCGGCCCCGAAGCCGAAACGCCGGCTCATCTCGGCGATGGGATCGGCCCCCGTGTTCAGAGCTGCTTGGTAGAACCAGGTGTTGCAGGAGCGCACGAGGGCGTAGCGCACATCCATCAGCCCTTCCGCTGTGCTGCTATGGTTCTTGAAGTAGCGCCCCCCAATGACCATTCCGGGAGGCCCTGGGAACAGGGTGCGGGCACCGTCGATCTGTCCCGCCTCCATCCCGGCGAGGGCGACGAACGGCTTGAAGGTCGATCCCGGAGGATAGGCCCCCGAGACGGCCCGGTCGAAAAGCGGCGCTTCGGGGCTGTCGGCGAGGGACGAGTAGGTCTGCTGCGAGATGCCGCCCTCGAAGAGGTTCGGGTCGAAGGACGGATGCGAGACCATCGCGAGGATGTCCCCGGTGTCGGCATCGACGGCGACGAAGGCTCCGGGACGGCCGCTCCGCTCGAGCATCCGCTTCGCGAGCCCCTGCATGCCGAGGTGGAGGGTCAGGACGACGGTATCGCCCGGCTCGACCTCCCTCACCACCTCCTGATGGCGGACCTGGCCCGCCGGATCGACGAGACGCAGAGCCTCGCCGTCGCGTCCGCGCCACTCGGCATCCAGCGCCTTCTCCATCCCGGCCCGGCCCTCGGTCGGCGGAAAGGCGTATTCCACCTTGCCGATCGGCCCCCGTTGGTCGGGCAGCGAGACGCCGATGTAGCCGACGAGATGGGCGGCGAGCTCCCCTTCGGGATACTGGCGGACGTAGACGGAATCCAGTCCGCAGTCGCCGGGCAGGCCTTGGCCGAGCGCCTCCACAAACACATCGGGAATGACGCCCGACACGGCGAGAGGCACCCACGGACGGTGCTGAAAGTGCCGCTTCACCTCCTCGTCCGAGATCTTCAGGAAGGGAAGGTCGGGGCTGAATTCCGCCGGGAGGGCGCGAACCCGCGCGACCGCCTCCTCGGGCGTCTTCGCCGTCTCGGCGAGGCGGCAGACGAGACGCCTCCCGATGCGGTTCGTCGCGAGGACCACTCCGTCGGACGAGATGACGACGCTGCGCGGGGCCGGAATGCGGAAGGTGTGGATCTGCCAGTCGGGCAGGGTCATCATCGGGGTGGGACCATGGTCGATGCGACCCAGCTCAATCTTCGGCACCGCCTCGTAGGTCGGACGCGCGGCCATCGGTGCCGCCGACGTCTCCTCTCCTTGCCGATCGTCAGCCAGTCCGCAGAGACAAAGCCCCAGAGCGGCGAGGGATGCGCCCGCGCCACGTAGAGAGGAGTCTGGAAACGGTTTCCGCATCGGCGATCGGACGGCGACGAAAGTCCGGCCAATACGGCCTTCTCCTTCATCGCTGGTTGGCGCAGCCTATTCCCGGAACCGGCGGAGTTCAAGGCCGAGGCGACGGCATGAGAAACGCTCCGGACGAAACGCTTTCCCATGGGTTTGTCCGACCAAAGCAGCCATATCCAGTGCAACGAGACGCCCTGAATTTCAGATCCCGTAGCCGACCATCGCATCGCCGACATCGAGGCGGACCAGATCCTCCAGCGTCGTCTCGCGCAATTTCTGGTTGGTCGCCTCCCCCGCCTCCCTGAGGCAGCGCAGGATGCCAGTCGAACCGGGGAAATCGGGGTAGCCCTTCGCATCGAGAAACTGGAGCAGCTCCCCGTCCACCGCCTCGACGATCTCCGCCACGGAGATGAGCCGACTCGCGCGCTCCAGCCGGTAGCCGCCCCCCACGCCGCGCTTGCTGCGGAGAAATCCGCCCCGCTTCAGGACCAGGAGGATCTGCTCGAGGAACTTGATCGGGATCCGGCCCGCCTCGGCCAGCTCCTGCGCCTGCAGCGTCCGGTCCGGCGGCAGGACTGCGAGGATCGCCATCGCTCTCAGGGCATAGTCGGCCTTCTTGGAAATCTGCATGGGCGGCAGTCAGGGGCGGTAGTTGAACAAGTCCTCGATCTTGAACTGCCGGGGCTCCTCCCCTTCCCCCTTCGGGGCCGCCGCTTGCAGGGCCTTCAGGATCTTCCGCTGGATGTTCAGCGTGACGTAGCGCCCCTTCCTCGCCTTCTGCACCTGTTTGTGCGTGAGCTGCTCCGTGCTCGCGGAGACGAGAGCGTGGTTCTCCAATCCCAGCGCGACGAGCAGCTCGTCGAGAGGCTGGGGACCGAAATCGCGTTCCGGGGAATCGTCCATCGGGAGGCCAGTGGCTTGAACTTGCGCCTTGTTTTCGCGCGTCTCCTCGCTAAGCGTTCCCTTCGCCCATGACAACCCGTATTTTGCTCTCCACCACCAGTTATCAGGACACTCCCGGCCCCCACCACGCCCTCCTCGAGTCGCAAGGCTTCGAGATCGTGCGCGAGCGCGGCCCCCTCCCCGAATCGGCCATGCTCGATCTCGCGGGAGAGTTCGACGCCTTCCTCTGCGGCGACGACGCCATCACCCGCGCCGTCATCGACAAGTCCCTGCCGCGCCTCAAGGTCATCAGCAAATACGGCATCGGCCTCGACAAGATCGACGTCGCCTACGCCACGGAGAAGCGCATCCCCGTGCTCAACACCCCCGGCGTCAACCACACCACCGTGGCCGAGCACACCTTCGGCCTGCTCCTCGGCCTCACCAAGAAGATCCAGGAGAACGCCGTCGACGTCGCCGCCGGCAAGTGGGTCGCCGGATGGAAGAAGCCCGTCGGCCACGAGATCCTCGGCAGCACGATGGGCATCATCGGCCTCGGCCGCATCGGCAAGGAGGTCGCCACGAGGGCCAAGGCCTTCGGCATGTCGGTGATCGCCTACGATCCCTACTTCGACGAGGCCTTCGCCGCCGAGCACGGCGTGGCCCGCTGCGCCACGATGGACGAGGTCCTCCTCGGCGCGAACGTCGTGAGCCTGCACTGCTTCCTCGACGAGAACACCCGCGGCATGATCAACGCCGAGAAGATCGCCGAGATGAAGGACGGCGTCATCGTCCTGAACTGCGCTCGCGGCGAGCTGGTGGAGACGGCGGACATCCGCGACGCCCTCGCCAGCGGCAAGGTCGGCGGCTACGGCGCCGACGTCCTCGACGAGGAGCCCCCCGCCGCGGACCATCCCCTGTTCACCGCGCCGAACTGCATCATCACCAGCCACATCGCCTCGCGCACCTACGAAAGCGTCGAGCGCCAGGCCATGCGGGCGACGAACAACCTCATCAACTACCTCAAGGGCGATCCGGATTTCATCCA
>CAYSZN010000500.1:0-3392 GCA_964435425.1 uncultured Akkermansia sp.
TGCGGGGCGAATACGCCGACTGGCTCCAATGCGTCGAGTTCTGGATCTCGGGCCTCAGCGAGGCGGAGCGGGCCGCGATCCTCGGAGGAACGGCGGAGAGGGTCTATGGAGTTTAAAGTTTCAGGTTCCCCAACTTGAAACCTGAAACCTGGAACTTTAAACAGGTTCCGCTAGGAACCGCCGGAGCGTATTCGCCAACACCCCGATCCCCCAGTGGAATCCGGCGAGGGGAATGCGTTCGTCGTCGCCGTGGAAGAGGGCGGCGAAGTCGAGATCCTCGGGCAGTTGCAGGGGATAGAATCCGTAGCATTGCGCTCCGAGGCGACCCCAGTTGCGGCTGTCGGTGAAGCCGGGAATGATCGAGGGAACGGTGTGCCCCCCGGGATCGGCCTCGGCGAGGGCACACTCGATTTCGCGGTAGAGCGGAGTCTCGGTGGAGAAGGAGATGGACGGTGACTCCTGCAGCACGCTCAGTTCGTATCCGTCGCGCAGGACGGGGCGGAGAACGGCGTCGAGCTCGCGGACGAGATCGGCCGTGGTCTGGCCGGGGGCGAGTCGGCCGTCGATGTCGACCGAGCTGGTGCCGGGGAGGACGTTGATGCTGCCTCCACATCCCAAGCTGGTCGCGGTCGCGGTGTTGCGCAGGATGGCCTCGAGCGAGGCGCGGCGGGAGGATTCGCGGACAAAGAGGGGGAGGAGAGCGGGACCGAGGCGGGGATGGCAGAGGAGGGAGGCGACCCATTCCGCCACCGGGCCATCCGGCTTGGCGAATCCGGCGAGATAGCGCCTCGCCTCGGGCGAGGGATGCCACGGCAGGCGGGCGCGGGCGATCGCGTCGATGCCCCGGGCGAGATGCGAGACGGCGTTGTCGCGCGAGGGCAGGGAGCTGTGGCCGGGATGCCCCGTCACCGTGAGGCGGAGCCAGGCCACGCCCTTTTCCGCGACCTGCACGGGATAGAAGCGGCGGCCACCGCGATGCACGGTGAATCCACCGACTTCGTTGATGACGTATTCGGGGGAGCCGAGCAGCTCGGGCCGCTCCTCGACGAGCCATCTCGATCCGAGCCGGGTGCCGGTCTCCTCGTCGGAGACGGCGACGAGGAGAAGATCGCGGTCGATGGGGATCGCCTCGCGCTTCAGCTTCGCGACGACGGCGAGGGCCATCGCGGCGAAGCCCTTCATGTCAATGGCCCCTCGGCCCCAGATGTAGGTGCCGTCGTTGTGGCCCGACCAGGGCGAATGCGTCCAGCGCGCGGGGTCGGCGGGCACGCAGTCGACGTGGCAGCTCAGCATGAGGGGGCGCCCACGGCGGTGCGCCGGGTCGGCGGCCAGCCTCGCGACGAGATTGGGCCGCTCGGGGTGGTCTCCGGCGACGGTGGTCTCCAGCCCGAGATCGCGGCAGCGCCGCTCCAGCAGATGGATCGCGGCCGCCTCGCCTCCCGGCGGGTTCGTCGTGTCGAGGCGGATCAGCTCCTGCAGGAGGAGCGTGGCCTCGTCCCGTTCCGCCGGTGAGAAGGTAAAGGCGGCCATGGCCCCGGAGTCGTCCGGTTGGAGACGGTCAGCGGCGCGGTCCGGTGTCCTTCGGTCCCCCGAGGTTCTCGCGGGTGAAGAGCCTCGCGGGGAAGGAGCCGATACTCACATCGCCGAAGGCCAGGGTGATCGTGGTGCCAGAGTCCGTGACGACCATCTTCGAGAGGAAGGGACGGCCTTCGACCTTGTTCTTGTATTCCATCGTCGAGGAGCGGACGAGGTTGCCCGACTTCGCGTAGAACTCGGCCTTCTTGCCGAGGCTTTCCTTCTTGGTCACCCAGTAGCGGATCTTCGCGTAGGTGTCGCCGAGGGAGTTCGCCTCGAGCGTGTAGACCGTGGCGGCCTCGCCGTCGGCCTCGCCGTCCTCCTGGCCGGTCAGCTTGTAGCCGTCGACGTAGCTGGTCGAGGCGATGTCGCCGATGGCTGCGTCGCCGGAGAGCCGCTGGCGCTTCGAGACGGAGACGGGGCGGCTCAGGCCGGGCTTCCAGAACCACATGTTGCCGCCGGACTCGGCGAGGTAGCGGCGTCCTGTCGCGTCGGCGGGCTCGACCACCTCGGCGAAGATCTTTCCTCCCTGCGAGATGGCGGTGAACTTCGCGTTCTTCGTTCCGGTGACGCTCACGGTCCAGCTCACGCCGGTGTTGCCGGTCAGGATGCCGCGGGCCTGTTCGGCGGCGAGGAGGGCCGCGTCCTGCGCGGAGGCAGATGCGAGGGGCAGAAGCGCGAGGAGGGAGCAGAGGAGGGCTTTCATCATATGGGTGGAGGTTGGAAAATGCATGGAGGGCGCAACGGCCACGGCGGCTGGCCACTTCTCCATCGTCAGCCTCCGTCGAACGACACTAGAGCGAAACTTCTTCATAGCCACCTCCCAATACATTGCCGACCGCCGCAAGAACCTCCGGGATGCGCTGCTTCGTGCGTGGCCACGAAGTGGCCATGAGCACCACGATGCCGATGCGCCGTCCCGACAGATTCTGCTGGTAGCGGATGCCCTGGTCCGTCGTGATGAAAACCTCGTAGCCATCGTCCTCCGCAAGTTTCAGCAGCTCGCCGTTCGAGACAGTGGACCAGCCCCGCTCGGCCGTCGTATCCACGGGATGCGGGCGCAGGTGCCTGCGCAGCGGGGCCGGGGTGCCCTGATCAAAGAGAATGCGCATGTCCAGCAGGGACAAGCAGGCTCGACTCGGCGTGCTTCAGCACGGCCTCGACCTGAGAGCGCCGCACACCTGGAAACCATTCGAGGAAGTCGTCCACCGTCGCTCCATCCTCCAGATTCTCGAACAAGGCGCGCACCGGGACGCGGGTCCCGCGGAAGATCCATGCGCCGCTGACCCGCTGGGGATCGCGCTCCACTGCCGGGCAGGCACTCCAGTCGTTCATAGGATGAGGATACTCGTAGTGGTCGTGAAACGCAACTCCGCCGTTCCCGGCCTCCGCGTTGCTTCGGAAGGGAAAGGGGGCGGGCGAAGTCCAGATCCCCGATCCACTCGCACCGTGACCCCCTACGGGATCAGGGAATTGATCTGTCCGCCGGTCCGCCCTACCGAACAGACCATGTCACCCAAATCCTGGATTCGCTTCGCCTCGCCCCTGCTTGCCATCGCGGCCCTTTCCCTGACGGCCGTCCTGATCGGGCAGACCAACGAAACACCCGCCGCCACGGCCACACCCATCCTCGCGGGCTTTGCCGAACGGGACATCACCCCGTCCATCGGGATGGAGCGTCCGGGAGGGTACGGAAAGTCCTACAACCGGACCTTCCACGATCCCTGCAAGGTGCGGGTGTCCCTCTTCGACGACGGCAGCAAGACGGTCGTCCTGATCGGCGTCGATGCCCTCTTCGTCTACCGGGATCTCGTCCA
>CAYSZN010000501.1:0-3378 GCA_964435425.1 uncultured Akkermansia sp.
CCGCTGATTGGCGCTGATCTTTTTTGGGGGAATCAGCGAAGATCAGCGGTCGCCGGAGACTCTCCGGTGGTTTTCAGGGTTTCGGGTTTCCCTTCCGCCGCTTGACCTGGCGGAGAGTGGCGGTGTAGGTTGCCGGTGTGAAATCGAGGACAGCCAGCTTTGAGGCATTGCAGCGCGACAAACGCCGCTCCCGGACGCGCGATGAGCGCAGGCTGGCCCGTGGCGAGGTGACGGCACGGCAGTTGCAGGAGGAGAATTCGCCCGTCCCAGCCAGCGCCCAGATCACCATCCTCGATTTCTGCAAGGCGCTCAGTCGGCATTACGACCATGACTGACCCGTCAGGGGATCCTGTTGCGGCGACGAGAATCTCCGAATTCGCCGGGATTCTGGCTCCAGTGGGAATGGTGGATGTGCCTGTGGTAGTGGGCGGGCATGCGGTCAATCTGTGGAGCGAGTATTATCTCGCGCAGGGTATCCGGGAACTCGCTGGCTATCTGCCGTTCACCAGCAAGGATCTGGATTTGTTCGGCACAGCCGCCTTGTTGGAACAGTTGCATCGATCCCACAGGGGCAAACTCACGCGTTCCGAGCCGAGGGGCCCGGTGATTGGCCGTCTGGATGTGGAGCGTCAGGAGGGAGGACCGCTGAGAGTGGAGATTCTTCACACGGTGAAAGGTCTCGACCCAAAGGATCTTGCGATGACGATGGACCTTCACATCGAAGGGGTAGCGGTCCGCGTCTTGATGCCCCATATGGTGCTGAAGGCGAAAATCGAGAATGCCAGCAGCATCCCACAGGAGGGGCGCAACGATGTGAAGCACGTCCGCATGATGATCCTCTGCGTCCGGGCATTCATCGTCGAATTCGTCGGACATGTGCGCAATGGTGGAGCGAGCGAAAGGGCTCTGGTCAATCTTCTCGAAGAGACGATGGAGATAGTCGAATCTCCATCGGCCAAACGGGCGGCGAAGGACTGGGATTTCGATTTTCCCCAAGTCTGGCCGACGGAGGCGTTGAAAGCTTCGGGCAGCGGAAAAATCTCCCGTTGGCTGGAGCACCGTTTTACCTGAAGTCTAGGCAGCGTCGTAGGCCGGCTTGAAAACCCGAAGTCAGAAACCCGAAATAGGAAGTTCGGGTTTCTTCCCCGTCATGCGACGGAAGAGTCGCCTCTTCCTCTACTAAAGACCTGATGGAGAAGACGCGAAGCGGATAGCCGGAGGCAATTTCGTGAGAACTTTTCCCCGACCGCCGCTTCAACGATCATCCGCCGAAATTCTCACGAACTTCGCTACGGCTCCGCCAACCAGCCCATTCGGATTTCGAACTTCGAGTTTCGGATTTTCCGCCTCGCGGCGGAATCACCCCAACTCCGCGAACTTTCGCTCGACTCGTGCGAAGAGCATCTCTTTCAGAGCGTCGCCGTCGAGGCGCTCGATGGCTTCGTGGAGGAAGCCGAGGCTGATGATCTTGCGGGCCTCCTCGGCGGGGATGCCGCGGGCGCGGAGGTAGAAGATTTCCTCGTCGCTGATCGCTCCGGAGGTCGATCCGTGGGAACATTTCACTTGGTCGGCGTCGATCTCGAGGCCGGGCATGGCGTTGGCCTCGGCCTCGTCGCTGCCGAGGAGGTTGCGGCAGGTCTGGTAGGAGTCGGTGTGATGCGCCCCCGGTTGCACCTGGATGAGGCCGGAGAAGATGGTCCGCGAACGGTCGTAGAGGGCGTTCTTGAAGAAGAGGTCGCTGGTGGTGTGCTGGGCCTCGTGCGATTGCAGGGTGCGCTGGTCGTATTCCTGGGTTCCGTTGGAGAGGTTCGCGGCCACGACCCGGCAGTCGGCTCCGGTCTCGATCATGCGGCTGACGCATTCGCTCCGCACCCACTCGGCTCCGAGATTGACGAAGCCGACTTTCGTGGCCGCATCGCGCCCGGCGCGGGCGTGCTGGAGATGCACCTGCTTCGCGCCGGTCTCGCCCAGATCCTGAAGGGCCACATACTGGATCCGTCCGCCCCGGTCGGCCTCGAGGTCGGCGATGGCGACCACGAGGGTGTCCTCCCCCTCCCCGATCGATTCGTAGAGATCGACGACGGAGACCTGGGCGGCGTCCTCGGCCACGATCAGGGTGTGGGGAAAGACCACGGCGTCCTCTCCGCCGACGAAGTGATGGACGATCACGGGATGCTCCGCGACGCAGCCTTTGGGGAAGTGGAGAAAGACGCCGCTCAAGGTCGCGGAGTCGTGGAGGGCGGCGAATTTCTCGCCTCCGAGGGTGTCGTCGTGACGGAGAAAACGGGGACGGATGAGCTCGGGATGCGAGGCGAGGGCCTCGGCCACCGGCAGGCAGACGGAAGCGCCGGGCAGGTTTGGCGTCTCGGCGTGGAGGAGACGGTTGTTGGCGAAGACAAAATGGGCCGCGAACTGGGCGGGACGCTCGGACACGGCACGGGCGACGAGGTCGGCGGCGAGGGACTCGGAGACGGGACGGGCGGGGCGGTAGCCTTCGAAGCGGAGGTGCGTCAGATCGGCGAAGCGCCATGCCTGGTTCGTCCGTGTCGGCACGGGCAGGGCGGTGAAGCGGTCCCAGGCGGCGGACTGGAAGTCGCGGTACCAGTCGGGGAGCTTGGCGTCGGCGTCGGTGACAGGCGGAGCGTCGCACCAGGCGTCAGCCGGGCGGCTCGTCGTTTCCTTGGGTGGTGTCAGAACGATGGACATCGGAATGGGGCGGCTTCGCCGCCGTAAAAGGTAAAAAGTGAAAGGTAAAAGGTCTGCTAGACTCTTCGCTTTTTAGAATTTTAGCGCCTCCTCGTTAAGGTGTTTCAAAAAATCCTTGATACCCCTATAAAGCGCATCGAGAGCTACCATTCTGCTCGGATTATCTTTTTCGTTAATCACTCCCGAATTGGCAACTGCAGTGACCCTCCCTCTTAGTGATTCGAGTTTCTGGGATTTTAGGAACGTCTGGTTTTCAAAATAGAATTTTTCGGCACAGCTTGAGTAAAAATCAATGAAATGCTGAATAAGAGCCGTGCTATCATGTGGGTTTTTCAGGCTTAACGCTACCGCCTCTTTTTCAAAACTTCTGTATTGGTCTCGAAAGTCGGCGGCTGTAGAGATTATTCGTTCTGTCTTTTTAGACTCGATCAATTCTAAGCGCAGGAGACGAATTTTTTTATTCGACTGAATCAAAACGTAAATACCCGAAGTGGCAGCAACCACAAGTGACACTACGGCGGCTATTAAAGCTGATATGACTTCTGGGGGCATTCGTTGTTTCTGACATCTTAATGGCGGAGAGGGTCAGGTGCCGGAGGTAACAGGTTCAGGTCAGCCCACACTGCCTTCCATCTCCATGTCGATGAGGCGTTTGAGTTCGACGCTGTATTC